>JAVVER010000011.1:0-48357 GCA_032251145.1 Vicingaceae bacterium
TTGTTCACTTTGTTATTTGTTAATTGTTATTAGTTAAATGTTATAAAAACTTCAAACTTTGTAATCTCAAATTTCTAATTTCCAATCCAAAATTAAGGATTAACAGCAGTTGAGTCTTTATTTTCTTTTAGCAAGATAGTTCCTTTAATCTTATTAATTTTCCATTTGGTAAAATCTTCATTGGCTTCAAAGCCTTCTCCCATTAAAATTTCATCTTCAGTAGTAATTTTCACAAATTCATCAGAATAAATCTTTGCTGAATCTTGCTTCCAAACTAAGTGTTCTGTATTTAATTTTTCTCCTTTTTCATTTACCACCACCACATCATTTTTGGCTTCCATAATATTTTCTTTAATACGATGAATAGCATAGTTGGCAGTAAGCGTTGTGCTGACTTGTTTTAAAGAATCAAAAAAAATGACTTCAATGCCTTCACTCATTTCCAAATATGGATTTTCTGAAGCATATTCTTCCATTTTAGGAGCAGAGACTTTAATTTTTACCGCAGCTTTTTCAGAATAAAGTAGTTGAACATTTTTACCTTTTTTTAAGGGTAATGTTTCTTTTTGAGTTAATTCTTCAACTTCTTTCAAATCATTCTCACACCCAAAACAAATAATCCCGATGCTAAAAAGCAACGGGATTATTATTCTATTATGAAAACTTAGTTTCAATTGTACTTATTTCGTTTTAACAGTTGTGTTTTCATTAATCCAACATTCAACTTTGTAAGCATCTCCACTTTTTACTCCATGGAAAAACACTTCTTTTGTTTCAGGAAAACGAGAAGAAACAGCAGCCATTTTTTTATTAGCTTCTGCAGCTACATTTCCGTCAACACTTTTTGCTTTTTGATATTTATCATGAGCAGCCCAATAAGCACCAAACTTACCTAATTTACCATCATCGCAAGAAGCTGCACTGTAATAATAAGCATCTCCTATTACGATATAAGGATCTCCCCAGTTTGCTCTAGCTCCTATTGCTTTTTGAGCATAGCTTTTTGCAGAAGCATTATCTCCTTTAGTTAAATACGTTTCAGCAATACTTAAGTAAAAGTCTGCTTTTTCATCATCTGTTTCAGCCATATCTACTGCTTTTTGGAAGAACTCAATTGCTTTTGCGTAATCTTTATTTTTCCAGAAAATTCTACCCATTCCATCGGCACCTGAAGCAGAAGGCTCAACTTCAAAATATGCTTGAGCTACAGAAGCAAAAATATCTGCATCGTAACATTTTTTTCTTTTTAATAAAGTAACCATTCTTTTTAACCAATCTTTATTGGTTTTATTAGCTTCAAACCCTTTTTCTGCCAATGGCACTAATACTTCGCAATCTAAATAAGGAGCAGCAACAGCATTAATTTTTTCTTCAGCATCTCTGTAACTCTCATTCGTATTACTTCCTGCTAAATCCATTAATTTTCCATAAAGTTCCACCAATTCAGCTTTGGTCATTAATTCATTTTTTTCTTTGTTTGCAGCAGCATACATTAAAGCTACTAAAGTACCTGCTTGAGATTTAGCTCCTAACAACTTTACAGATTCATTTAAGATACTAAAAGTTTTTTCATATTCTTTCCCTCTATACACCAACATCATTTGTCCTTTATACCCCAATACAAAGCCTCTTTGACCAAAATATTCAATACGTTGGTCGTAAATGGC
This sequence comes from Vicingaceae bacterium, assembly GCA_032251145.1. Classification (GTDB taxonomy): domain Bacteria; phylum Bacteroidota; class Bacteroidia; order Flavobacteriales_E; family Vicingaceae; genus BRH-c54. The sequence goes on from JAVVER010000011.1 coordinate 1,668, forward strand.
AAACATGGTATCTAAATAAGCTTCTTTTTTAGTTTCATCTTTTTCTTTATCTGCTAAGCTTTTGTACATAGAAGCACCATTAATATATAATGATTTTTGGGAGCCAGGACAAACTTTGTAAGCTGTTTTCCACATGCTTAAAGCCAATTTAGGGTCAGATTTTAAATAATCTTTATAGATTAAGTTATTGATACATGTAATACTATCTTCAGGAGTTGCTCCGTATTTACCTTGAGCATTTACATTATAAGCAATTAAAACTCCTAGTAGTATTGTTGCTATTTTTTTCATATTGTTTGTTTTTATTGTTATCATTTTAATTATACTTTCGTTTTATAAACCATTTATCATTAATAATAATACCAACATTAAAATTGATAAAGGTTTCTTGAATAAGTCCATCAGTAGCTTGCCCTCTTTTTCCGTATTCTATTCCTAGGTTTAGCGTTGGTGCCGATGTTCCTGTTCTTCTTAGCGGCAAACCTGTTCCAAAAGTTATGCCGTATTCATTTAATTGATTGTCATTGATAGTAAAGTATGAATTTGAATACCTAAACCCGAACCTGTAAGCTATTCTTTTAAAGTAGTTTCCTACATAATCATCGTATTTTGGGGTAATTTGAAAACCAGCCGCAAAACTTTGTACCAAATTATAATTAAACAAAGGGTTAGTAGATGCAATGGTTGTCCAATCAGCTATATTATAATCAAAAGCAATTATCCATTTGTTTTTCTTTTCGAAAGAGAATCCTACACCGTATTCTAATGGCATATCAATACTTTGGTTACTGTTATTAGTTTCTAAAATAGTATCTTTAATTGTTCCAAAATCTGATGAACCAGTAAAACTTCTTATTATTCTATTTTGTTTGGTATTTAATTCTCTAGCCAATCCTAAGGTTGCACCAACAATTAAAACATAGTTATTTTTAGTTGAAGATATTGAATCATATCTAGTAAAATTCTTGGTAAATTGCGTTCCAAAATCTAAAGAAAAATCTGACGTAGTTGATTCATATAAATCCCAATTATTTAACCCTTGGGATAAATTTCCAAAAATGGTTTTGTTATCAAATTCAGATCTTCCAAAATAAAAATTAGCATTAGCCCCAAAAGAGAGGTTAGAAGAAGAGTCTAACTTAACATTAAATCCATTACCAATATAAAATTTATTTAATCCTCCTTCTCCTTTTCTAATTTCTGTAACACTGCCAGCTATTTCATCGACATAACTGTTAGAATAATCATACCCAATACTAGTTACAGGCATTAATCCAAAACTCATTCCCCAAGTTTTTTGAATAACTGGAAAAGCCAATGCTAAAGAAGCAACATAAGGATTAGTTTTATACTGAGATTGATTTCCATCAGATAACCATAGTGCATTGTTTATAAAGTTAAATTCAAAGGTAGTTACTATTAATTCTGAGTAAGATGCAGGATTTTTAACGTTTATATTTAAATTAGAGCGAAGTCCGATAGCTGTTCCGCCCATAGCAAAATTTTGAGAAAAACTTTGCGGACGAATAACACCCACCCCATATCTAGAATATGGAGAGTTAGTAGTGGTTTGAGCAAAAGCAATACTGCTAATACATAAGCAAACAAAAAACAAAACAGCAGTACTAATCTTTATCATTTAATTTTAAAATTTGTTGTAAGCCACGGAGGACTAAAAAATCGTCTGCAAAGATGCGATTTTTTACTTCCAAATCAAATAGTTTATAATCTCCTCCGGTAAGAACTATTTTTACATCATTATATTGTTGTTCATAACCCAAAATTATGCCTAAAATTTCATACTTATAACCATTATAAACTCCCGACAAAATTGAGTTTTCGGTACTATCTCCTATTAACTTTACAGACTGATTTTCATATTTTACTTGTGGTAATTTTTGTGTAAACTGATGAAGGGCTTTAAACCTCATCTTGAAACCGGGAGCAATACTTCCACCAAAATAAACTGAGTTTTCATCAACAAAATCAAAAGTTACACAGGTCCCCATATCTATTACCAACAAATTGCTATTAGGAAATTTAGCCATTGCTCCCGCTACTGCTGCCAATCTATCTAAACCTAATGTTTGTGGTGTTTTGTAATTAATTGTAAATGGAAAATTCATTTGGTGATTTAACCAGCAGAATGAAATGTTAATCTTTTTAAAAAGAGCTGAAATTTCGGCTTCATTATTCCTTACGGAGCTAATAATTGCCCTTTTTATGCGGAATTTATTTTTTATTTCAAAAATAATTGAGGCATTAATCTCTTGGTGTTTTTCGTGAAAAACAATAGTATCATGTTCTAAGACAGCTACCTTAGCAAACGAATTACCTACATCAACTATTAAGTCCATAAAAAAATTTAATGCTCGAAATTACAAATTTCAATTAAATGTTTTTGCAGATTAAATTATTTTAATACTTTTGCCGACCATTAAACGAGGTGATGTAGCTCAGTTGGTAGAGCAACGGACTGAAAATCCGTGTGTCGGGGGTTCAATTCCCTCCATCACCACACAAAAACCCGAGAAAGAAATTCTTTTTCGGGTTTTTTGTTTTTAACCACAATTGTTTTTATATGTATTTTTGAATCCTTATTTTAATTAAAAGACTTTATCAAACATTTTCGTTACATATTATTGTTGATTGCCACCTATTTTGTTTTTGAACTATCCGCTCAGGAAAATAAACGTGCATTTTTCATTGAATCAGAATACATGGTGGGAAAAGTAGTTCCAAATTACTTAAACAAGTTTCCTCCTACTCGTTTACAACAAGGGTTAGTCGTAAATATTGGCTCCTTAAAAACCGACAGCAACAGCACTTGGGCAAAATATTATAACTTTCCACAAACAGGTATTTCTTTGTTTTATTCATCTATCGGAAATGAAAAAATTTTTGGAGATGAATACAGCATCATGACTTTTATTGCTTTTAATATTTTTAATCAGAAAGAAAAACCAATTTATTTTAAATTAAGTTTGGGTGCTGCTTATTTTACTACTTTTTACGATAGTATTTCCAACCGAAGAAATGTAAATATCGGTTCACCTTTTAAATGGTCTTTTCTAGCAGGGGCTTACAAAACCATAAGTGAAAAACCGGGCATGAATTTAAAATTAGGACTCATTTTTTCTCATGCTTCAAACGGACATACCCAATTACCTAACTTCGGGTTAAACTCAGCATTATTAAGTCTTTCAGCTCAGTTTTACAAAAAAGAGTTGGCTACTTACCAACTAACTAAAAAACCCATTAAACCCGAAATTAAATCTAAAAGCAGAAATATAGGCTTAAGTTATGGAATTGGATTTCATGAATATGGTGATAAAGATGGCCCTGTAGGTGGAGAAAAAAAATTAGTTCACTCCACTTCTATTTTTACAGGAAAAACCATTAATAATCATTTTAGATGGGGATTTGGAGCAACCTATCGCTATTATGATGTTTACCATTATCAAATTACTTCAAGAAATTTAACCGATTATACCGATAGTCCAAAAAAGTATGCTTCTAATGTTGTTGCACACGCGAATGCAGAGCTTTTAATGGGACATATTAGTATGAACGTAGAAATAGGAATAAATGTGTATAAACCTTTTTACAAGCAGTATGAGAAAGATTTTCCACTAAACAAACAATTTGAAGGCTATATGAAATTCAAATCTCATTTTAAAAAACTTTTATCTACACGTTTAGGTATGAATTTGTATCTTTTAAATACTAATAAATTACCAAAACACAATTTTTTTATTGGACCTTACATTAAAGCAAATTCTGGTCAAGCCGATTTTAGTGAACTCTCTTTTGGATACATTTATAGAATAAATTAAACAATTATGAATCATCAGGAAATAATAGACCAGACTGTGAATTTTGTAAAAGAAACTTTAGCTAATGCAGAAGGCGGACATGATTGGTGGCACATTTACAGAGTTTGGCATTTGGCTAAAAAAATTGCTGCAACAGAAAAAACAAACCTATTGGTAGTTGAATTAGGAGCTTTATTGCACGATATTGCCGATGCTAAATTTAATGATGGTGATGAAAGTATTGGTGCGAAAAAGGCTCGTGAGTTTTTGCAATCCATTTCCGTTGAAGAAGAACTTATTGCACACGTTGAAAAGATTATCCAACACATTTCCTTTAAAGGAGGAAATTTTGAACAAACATTTAACTCTACCGAATTAGCTGTTGTTCAGGATGCTGACAGACTAGATGCCATGGGAGCAATTGGAATTGCTCGAACTTTTAATTATGGAGGTTTTAAAAACAGAGCCATGTACCATCCCAATATCCAACCCAACTTAAACATGAGTAAAGAGGAATATAAAAATAGTACCGCACCTACTATCAATCATTTTTATGAAAAATTGCTTTTACTAAAAGACCGAATGAATACCGCCACAGGAAAAGCTATTGCAACACATCGCCACAATTACATGGAGCAGTTTTTAGAAGAGTTTTATAAAGAATGGGAAGGGGAGGTTTGATGGTGTATAGCAATAAAACCTCTACCTCAAAAGCGTAACACTTCCTTTTTCAGTTACCGTTTCTCCTGCTTTGGTGGTATAGCTTATTATATAAAAATAAGTTCCTTCAGAGGCTTCATTAGCTGCGGTAGTGTTGCCATTCCAAATGGTAAATTGCTGTTGGTTATTTGTTAATGGTAAAGTTTCCAAACTTTCAACTTTCCACTTTCTATTTTCTACTGTTTGCCCCCAACGATTAAAAATTTTTGTTTCCAAACTTTCCAACAATTCTGCTCCGATAATTTGAATAACGAAATTATCATTTTCATTATCTCCATTGGGTGTGAATACGTTGGGAATAGTTATCATTAATTCAAGTGTGTCAGAAACATCACAACCTACCTGAACATCATTAATTAAAATAGTATCTGTAACTGAACAACCATTAATATCTATTATTTGGAGTAAATAGGTTGCATTACCCAAATTATTAAATGTATTCTGTGCTTGTGTTATGGTGTTTGAGGTTTCTAAATTGGTTAAAGTGTAACTATAAGGGGCAGTATTACTATTTATAATTCCAACTGTTAAATTACCAGAACTATCATTACACAATGTATTGGTGGTTATTATATTAGTAGGTGTAGGCAAAGGATTAACCCATATTTTAATGTGTTCTGTTTTTACACAACCGCTATCATTTTTTATGGTAACAATATAGGTGGTGGTTTGTGGTGGACTTGCCAAAGGGTTGGCAATAGTAGTATCACTTAAGCCACTCCCGATAGCTATCGGGACCCCAAACCAACTATAAGTTGAACCTCCTGTGGCACTCAATTGTACACTATCGCCTAAGCAAATGGTGTCTTGCACTGCTGTTGCTGTAGTGCTAAATGTGTCGCAGGGGGTAGAATACGATAGCATTAATGCAGCTATAGGGTTGGTAAGCTTACCTCCTTGAATACCTGGTGTTTGTAACGTAAAAACAACATTAACATTGGTGTCATTATTATTTACATAGCTTTTAATATCTGCCAAGGCATCCGTAGCACTCATTAAACTATCCGGAGTGTCGTCTTCTAAGCCAAATAAACTGTCGTTATAATGTGCGAAATTAGAATAAACTCCCGTACAACTGTGTATAGTGTTGGATTCAGCCCCTCCTAACAAACCCAATTGATTGCTGTTGACATCAATATAAGAGCCATCTTGTATGGTATCACAAAAAAAAGTACTCCACATTTCTAACCCCACAGAATTGTTATTATTAATGGATGAAAAATTAACTAAACTATAAGTGGAAGTAATTGCTACATCTTGTTCATTAATAAATAAATTGTAAGCCAATTTTGATAAGGCAGGGTTTTCATACACTATGAACAAATAAAAAGAAGAATAAAATCCATTAATAGTAATGTTAAATTGTGGTGGGATGGTTAAAGAATAAACAGTAACAGAAGAATCGATATTATTAGTAATATCCATGGCATGAATAGTGGAATTTGCCCACGTCCAAGTATTTATTGTTGATATAAACTTATTAGAAATAACAGAAGCATTTGTAAAAGTATAAATATTTCCATTTAACACCACATCAATATCAGGAGCAACTCCATCGCGAGTAGCTAATAAATATGCTTTTTTTATAGTACTGTTAGGAGGTATTGCCACATTACTAACTACCGTACCACTGCCTGTGTTGGTTGAAAAACCACCTCCTGTAACACCTCCGTAAACAATTCCACTCTCGAAGAGTTGCTGTGCGTATGCGTATTGGCAACATAGCAATAGAAAAAAGAGTACAAGTGGTTTGAAAAATATCATTTAGAAAGATTTAACGTTTTGGATGAAAAAAGACTACCTCAAAAGCGTAACACTTCCTTTTTCAGTTACCGTTTCTCCTGCTTTGGTGGTATAGCTTATTATATAAAAATAAGTTCCTTCAGAGGCTTCATTAGCTGCGGTAGTGTTGCCATTCCAAATGGTAAATTGCTGTTGGTTATTTGTTAATGGTAAAGTTTCCAAACTTTCAACTTTCCACTTTCTATTTTCTACTGTTTGCCCCCAACGATTAAAAATTTTTGTTTCCAAACTTTCCAACAATTCTGCTCCGATAATTTGAATAACGAAATTATCATTTTCATTATCTCCATTGGGTGTGAATACGTTGGGAATAGTTATCATTAATTCAAGTGTGTCAGAAACATCACAACCTACCTGAACATCATTAATTAAAATAGTATCTGTAACTGAACAACCATTAATATCTATTATTTGGAGTAAATAGGTTGCATTACCCAAATTATTAAATGTATTCTGTGCTTGTGTTATGGTGTTTGAGGTTTCTAAATTGGTTAAAGTGTAACTATAAGGGGCAGTATTACTATTTATAATTCCAACTGTTAAATTACCAGAACTATCATTACACAATGTATTGGTGGTTATTATATTAGTAGGTGTAGGCAAAGGATTAACCCATATTTTAATGTGTTCTGTTTTTACACAACCGCTATCATTTTTTATGGTAACAATATAGGTGGTGGTTTGTGGTGGACTTGCCAAAGGGTTGGCAATAGTAGTATCACTTAAGCCACTCCCGATAGCTATCGGGACCCCAAACCAACTGTAAGTTGAACCCCCTGTGGCACTCAATTGTACACTATCGCCTAAGCAAATGGTGTCTTGAGGTGCTGTTGTTGTGGTGGTGAAAGAGCAATTACTTGTATAAGTAGTAAAAATGCCCCATATTGCATTTGTGTTATTAGTATTAAATTCTGTTTGAAACCTTACACTTATAGAAGTATCATTATTTATTGTGTACGCACTAACCTCACTTAATGCATCACTCCCTGTCATTTTAATATTTGCAGTATCATCTTGTAACCCAAACAAGGTATTATTTTCATAATAAAAAGATCCTTTTGTTCCGCCACAACTACCACTATTAATGTCAGGTAAGCCGATTAAACCAAGATAATTATTATTAACATATATATTCTCTCCCTCAATAGTATCACATAAATACCCCGAAAAAATAGCTATTCCAACATCAAAACTATTATTTATCTTATTGATTGGGCTAATATTATAAGTTCGTATGTCATTATTAAATCCCATTTGATTTAAATAAATATTTGTAGTGACTTCATTTAATAAATTATTTTCATAAGCAACATAAAGGTAAAAATCTGTATATCTATTAGCTGTATTATTGGATTGTTGTGGTACAATTAATTGGTAGTTTAGTTGAATTGGAGACACATATTGAGTAACTTCGACAACATGTAAAGCTGAATTACCTCCAAATGGAGAAAAAAAATTACTTGTAATTTGGTTAGTAGAATCGAACGATAAATTATTTCCATTAAAAATAACATTGACATTCTGCGCATTTCCCTGTCTTCCTGCAAATAAAAAAGCTCTTTTTATTATACTCCCTGGTAAAATATAAATGTTAATGTTGCCAATACCTCCAAAACCTGCATCTGGAGAATATCCATCACTTGAAACTCCACCTCTAAATTGGTCTCTATAATATAAATATCCATTTTGAGAATAACTCTGCTCAACAATTGTAATAAAAAATATTATAAACCAATATCTCAGAATCATTTTTTGGTTAATTGCAAAACAATACTGTTTAGTTGAACAATATTATCGTTCAAATTGGCAATGGTTTGGAGTAAACCTTCATTAACAGTATTAACAGTTCCGTAGTTAATAGAAGTGTAAATTGTTCCTTTGTTGTTTTCCATTTGAACGATATGTTTTTTACTGTCAAAATTAAGTAAAGTTTCAATATCAGTATTTAATGCTTTTGCTATTTGATTGATACGTTTAAGTGATATGTCTGATTCATTCCTTTCTATTCTACCATAAGCTACAGCACTCATGCCTAGCATATTTGCGACAGTCTCCTGATTCAAATCATTAAGTTCTCTTACTTTTCTAATATTTTGCCCTATCTTCATAAGAATTATTTTTATCGTTAAATGAATTAATTGTATCGTACAAAGATATGATTATTTATTTTAAAGTTGTTATGTTTACAATCTAAAATTTAAACCCTTGATTATGAAAAAACTAAATTTATTATTCTTAATTGGACAATTAATTTTTGTCAATTTTCAATTGTTTTCACAAAACAATATTTTGAGCTTACCTCCTAATTATTATAAGTTCCCAGTAGGACCACTCCAACCCCTCCCCACACCTGGTTTAACAGCCCAATACGGACACACTGCTATGCAAGACAAAGATGGCAATTTAGCTTTTTTTATTGTTGACTCAGATTTGTACGACAAAAACGGAGTTAATATTGTCAGTTTAACATCAGGACTTAGAACCATAGGTCAAGAAATTTTAGTTGTTCCTGACCCCAATGATTGTGAAAGATATTACATATTTTACGGTGCAGAAGCTGGTGGTGGAACTGACGCTGACCCTTATTATTTGATTTACGAACCCAACCAGCCTGGTTTATTTCAAGGACCATTTTTAGTACAACAACTGCAACCTGCTCTTCCTATTAATTGGTTTGATGAAACTAAAGGAATAGGAAGTGTGGTAATGGCAGCTTCTCAACTTAACAACAATAACGAACGATTTGTATATATGCAACTTCGCTCTAATATTATTGTACTAAAAGTTGGGACAACTTTACAAACTGTAAATACTTTCCCTATCACTGTGGGTAATTTTCCTATAGGTGTTGGTTTTTTTGCTTCCGCTAGCAAAGGAGAAATGGAATTAGTGAAATTGAATAATTCAACAAGCAGATTAGCCCATAGTTTTAGAGTTGTTTTTAATGACAATGTAAATCCAATTCAAACTTTTTCCCGTGTTACCTATACAGACATAGATAACAATACAGGCTTACAAATACCTAATTCATTTAATACATTCACTTATCCAGAAGATAATAATTTTCCAAACTCTAATAAAAACTGGATACATGGACTAGAGCTTTCTCCCAATGGGGAATACATTTATATTACCCACACAAAAACTACTACTGCTCCTTCTTCAATAGATGTGTATCAAATAGGTGTAAGCACAGTTCCTACTCCATTAGCAGCAATACCAACCAATGAAGCAGATGATTTTCAAAATTCACAAATTGAATTAGGAAAAGATGGTAAATTGTACTTTGCAACCAACAACAGGTTAGCCACTTTTAGTAATCCTAATAATCCTTTCTCTTTAGGAGTTTGGGACAACAATCATTTTTCTTTTGCTAATAATTATCAGGCAATTTTTCCTAACATACCATCACAAAAAACATACATCCTCCCTGACCAAATAGACGGTATGAATTATAATGATCACTTTATAAATACAAGTGTAGCTTGTTGTAAAAACAATAGTTTTTATGAAGTATCAGGAGATGAAAATAATAACGAATTTAGTATTATAGCCACTTGGGATGGAAATACAGGAAACAATCCCTGGAATATTACCAATCCTAATACGGTAAAAATAAAAGACCAATTGATAATTAAAACAGGTGCTAACATTACCATTAATAATATGACTTTTGAGTTTGCCCCTGAAGCACAATTAATTATAGAAAACGGTGCAAAATTAACCATCAACAATACCATATTAACGGTAGATGACCGTTGTGATAATGCGGTAATGTGGCATGGTGTAGAAGTGTGGGGAGTAGGTTCAGGGAGTTTTCAACCCGCTACTTCGGGTGAATTTATAGCCAATAACTCCTTAATTGAACATGCAGTAGAAGCAACTGCTAATTATCAACATAATTTAGCTAATGGCAGCCCAATTACAGGGGCAATGGTGGCTAATACTACAGGGGGTATTTTAAAGCTGACCAATACTACACTAAGAAACAACAAATTGGATGTAAATATGCTTAAATACCAAAGCATGATTTCCAATATTCCTATTAACGACAGGTCTATTTTTAAAAATTGTGATTTTGTTACGGATGCTCTTTTAAAAGACCCTACTCAACTTCCGCTAAATACACATGTTGAATTAAATGCAGTAAATGGCATACGTTTTTTAGGGTGTGATTTCCGCAACATTGCTTCGCCAACTGATTATTCCTATATGGCAAGAGGAAATGGTATTTTAGCTCAAGAAACAAAGTTATCGGTGGAAACATTTTGTACAGTACTTGGTTCTCCTTGTCCTGCTGCCAATTTAGATAAAAGTACTTTTACTAACTTAGTTTTAGGTGTTAGAGCAGCCTCAGCAAATCCACTTAACACTTCTAGTATTACCAACAGTGAGTTTTTTGATGTATGGAGGAGTATCTCCCTTAGTGGTTTAGATGCTGCTAATGTTTCTGATAATATTTTTGATATAGGAATGAACAATGGCTCATCAACTGGTCTGAATGTTTCTTATGGATTAGCATTAGTTGGTTGTGATGGCTACAAAGTAGAAAATAATGATTTTCATACTTCTTTTAATGGGTATTTAGGTGCTGTAGCAGTAAACTCAGGAGTTGGTGCTAATGAAATTTATCGTAATACCTTCGTAGATTTAACTATAGGTTCTCAGGCTATGTTAATAAATGGTGACGGACAAGCATTAACTAGTGCAACAGGATTAGAATTTAGATGTAATGAATATGAAAATACTTCTGATTTTGATATTTTAATTTCTTCGGGAGTAATTAAAGCGTTTCACGGAAGTTGTACCAACAATTTAAGTCCTTCTAACAATCAATTTTCTTATACTGCTCAGTTGGGAGATTTTTGGGGCGATGATAATCTTTCAATTAATATTAATTATATTTTTAGTGAACACAACCCTTCGCTTTTTAATTTAACTCCTCGTGATGGTTTTTATAATCAGACTGCTAATCCTCACTTCACTACTATTTTTGAGTGTAGTGTTGCGAATACCAATCTCACGCAGCTATTTGACCCTTTGGTTGCCTGTCCTAAAAGAGTAACAAGAACAAGAACTCAATTGGCTAACCTAAGAGAAAGTTTAAAAGTCATCATTGATGATTTGAACAATCAAATTGACAATGGCAATACACAAAGTTTACTTAACTTAATCGCTACATCAAGTGGAGGTACACTAAAAGATTCTTTATTAAGTGTTTCTCCTTATTTAAGTGATGAAGTGTTGGTAGCTTATATTTTATCTAGCCCATCGGCAGGTAATTTAAAACAAATATTAATTGCAAACAGCCCTTTATCTAATAAAGTTTTAAGTGTACTCGAAAAAGAAATTTTGCCCAAAGGAGTAAAAAATCAAATCGACAATGTTCAGGTTGGTATTTCTCCAAGACAAGAATTAGAAGGTGAAATAGCTTATTATGAAGCTGAACTAAGAAAAGCTGATTTTGATATTATCCGATTACTATTGTTTGATTTTAGTGATGATAATAAAGAAAATGTTAAAGATGTGGTAGATTTCTTGAAAGAGGATGAAATAAATAATACAAATAATCAAAATCAAATGTTAGTAAATGCGTATATGGCTAATAACGATTTTAATAATGCCCAACAAAAATTAATGCAAATTCATGCAGATACTGTAAATGCTGATTTTTGCAAATTAAAAAGTACTGTTATTGCTTGTCAACAATTTTCAGAAAAAGAAATGGCGTTGTTAACTCAACCAAATTTACAACAAAATGTAAACGAAGTAGCTACTGCGACAAGCACTATGCAAGAAGTTACTTCTGCTCAAATGCTTTTAGAACAAGTGGGGTTAAGTTTAGCTTCTCTTGTTGATGTAGAAATGGTTATACTATCTAATAATTTAAGATTAATGTCCTCTCAGGATGAATTTAATAAAGGAACTGTTACTAAATCTGAGGTTAACTTGTTCCCTAACCCTACTAACGATAATTTAACCATTAGCCATAATTTGGAAACTAAAAATGGTGTTGTTTATCTTGAAATTATGGATGTGATGGGTAGAATTTTAATCAACAAAACCATTAACAACACTAATAACCAAATAGATGTTAAGCAATTATCATCTGGTTTGTATTTCTTCACGGTTTCTCAAAATGGAAATGTGGTAGAAAGCGGCAAGTTGGTGGTGGAGTAATTCCTGACTTATAAATACAAAAAAGCAGCCTTGAAAAATTCAAGGCTGCTTTTTTTCTTCTAAAGACAATTTCATCTTTTCTTAAAAGTTAGTAATTTAGTGGTTATAAATTTTCTGAATTATGCAAGCACCAAGAATCCCAAAAATGTTTGGTATTTATACCAAAAAACCAAGTCAGTTTGAATATACACCTCGTTATTATGATGAGCGTAAAGAAAAATTGGATAAGCGAGTTGCTCAAATAAAAAAAGAAGTTGAAAACGAAAAAAATCCGACAAGTGCTTCAGCATACAGCAATTCTGAATATCAATCGAGAATTAGAGAAGATTGGGGAAATGGTTACTCCAGAAGAAATAATACTGGTATGATTAACAAAAGAGTAATCATCTATATTGGAATTTTATTGGCTCTTACTTACTATTTGTTTTATTAAAAGCCCCTAGCCCCTCCCAACCTCCCCGAAAGGGAGGAGTTTCCAACGCACAAAGCCCACTTAACCGTCATTCTCGAAATTTTGGAGTGCAACGGAAAAATTATCGGGAATCTTTTTTACGGAACACGGATAACACAGATTTAACGGAAAAATGCGGATTAATATCTTAGATGCATTGAGCTTTAAACTCCTAAATACTCATAAGTACTTCTAAGTACTCTCAACTAATTTCTAATCTCTAATCCTTAATAAATTATCCACCACTTCTTGCATGCTTAAATCATTCATACACTTAAAGTGTTTTTTCGGACAAGCATCATAGCCTATTTTAGAACATGGTCGGCAATTAAGGTTATTATTTTCTATAATTACATATTTTTCTTTTGGCAGGTAAGGGTACATCCCAAAAGCAGGAACGGTATTTCCCCAAATGGAAACAATATTTACTCCCATGGCTGCTCCAATATGCATTAGTCCTGTATCGTGAGTAATGAGGATTTGGCTATTTTTTACAATAAATGCTGACTGATTAATAGAATACTTTCCGCAAGCATTATATATGTTTTTGTTGGAAGATTGACTAATAATCTCATTGGCTTTTTGTTCATCTTCCTTTCCTCCTGCTAAAATTATTGGCTGGTGAATTAAATTACACAACGCCACCAATTTATTTGTAGGCAGACATTTAGTTGCAAATTGAGCCCCTATAGCTATTGTAATATACCCATTATGATGTGTTTCTGGAAGATTGTTTACGTTGTCATTGTCTGTAAGAAAAAAATCTAAGCCTTTGCCATCATTCTCAATTCCTAAAGATTTTACTGCTTCAAAATACCTGTCAACTATATGGATATTGGGTAAGGAGTTTATTTTAAAATTAGTCAGCAACCATTTTTTCACATTCAGCTTATCGAAAGTAAAACGCAGTGTTCCCAATTTTCTGGAGATACCTTTAGAACGAAGGTTTTTGTGTAAATCTATGATATAATGAAAGCCCTCATTTTTTAGCTGTTCAGCAACTTCATTATTGTTTTTTTCAATGGTGTGAATTTTAGTGATGTAAGGATTATTTTCAACTAAAGAACGATAGCTTTTTTTAGTTAAATAGTGGATTTCCACATTGCCATCCAACTGTTGTTTTAAGCACCTTACTATAGGAGTTGTAAGCACAATATCTCCAATGGAACTGTATCTTACAACTAATATTTTTACGGTATAATTCTCCATTAAAAAAATTAACCTTTATAGGAAAGCCATTTCCAAAGTTCTTTGTAGGTAATTTTCTTACCATACATTAAAATTCCTGTGCGATAAATTTTTGCAGCCATCCAAGTAGCTCCTAAAAACCCTAAAACTAATAGTGCCATAGAAAGTAACAGCTCCCATGTTTCTACTCCAAAAGGAATTCTTACCATCATAATTATAGGAGAAGTAATTGGTATTATTGATAACCAAAATGCTAATGGGCCATCGGGGTTTTCCATAACAGAGCTTGCCATAATAAAAGAAAAAATCAGTGGAATAGTAATGGGCATCATAAATTGCTGCGTATCTGCTTCACTATCAACGGCAGATCCAATTGCGGCTAAAAATGCTCCATACAATAAATAACCTCCCAAAAAATAAAACAGGAACGCAATTACAATTTTAGTAATAGGAATTTGACTGAACATTTCATTGATTTGTTGTTCTATTTTGTTTTCTGAAATTTCATTTTCACTTTCAGAACTCATTCCATTGGTAATGGCTTCTTTTGAAAAATCGAGTTGATTCATATTTGATGAAGCTAAAACTCCCATTCCAACGGAATAAATACCCATGGAAAGAATTATCCACAACGAAAATTGTGTTAATCCTACCAATGCAATGCCTATAATTTTTCCCATCATCAACTGAAAGGGTTTTACGGAAGAAATAATAATTTCTACAATTCTGCTGGTTTTTTCTTCTATCACTCCCCGCATAATTTGTATTCCGTACATAAATATGAAGAAATAAATCATAATAGCTCCAGCAAAACCAAGCACTGTGCTTACTCCAACATTTTTAGATTCTTCACCCCCTGTTTCGCTTAAAGCAATTGGCTTCACTTTTACATCGGGCTGAATTTCATCTAACTGAGCTTTAGTAATGTTAAACTTGTCTTTCAGCTCTATGTTTCTAATACCTCTTTCTATGGTTGATTCTATATTACCTATAGTTGACATGCCTGGTTGCTTTTTATAATAAAGCTGAGCTGTCGTTTGTTTACCAAGTTTAGAAATATGAAGAATGGAGGTATATTTCTCTTTATAAAAAGAGGCTTTAGCTTTTTCTATAGAATTAAAAGTATAATCAAACTGAAGTGTAAGGGTATTTTCAAATTGATTAATAAACAACTCTGATTCGTCAATTACTTCAATTATTTGGATGTCTTTATCTTTTAACCCTAACCATATAGGCACTAACATAAGTGCTGCCATTAATACCGGACCAAACAAGGTCATTAAAATAAATGATGTTTTCTTAACCCTTGTAAGGTATTCTCGTTGTATTATTAAAGCTATTTTGTTCATTCTGTTAGTTGTTATTCGTCATATTCTCGCAAAGACGCAAAGACGCAATTTTTGAAATTCGTTATTTGTTTTCAGTTAATAATTAAATTTCTAATCTCTAATTTCTAATCTCTAATTTCTAATCTCTAATTTCTAATCTCTAATCTCTAATCTCTAATCTCTAATTAACCTCCTCCGGCAAATCATCGGGCATTACTTCATTTACTTTTTCAATAAAAATCTCGTTCATTGTTGGAATATGCTCTTTTACCGCAATAATATTAATTTCATTTAGCACAGTAGCCAGTAATTTATTAAGACTTGTATCTTTCTGAATTCCCTTCACTTTTGCTACAATTCTGTTGTCTTTCTTTTCTGTTGAAAGCAACTCAAAACCTGTCCAAAGTGCATTGGTAAACGCAATTAAATTCCCTTCAAAAGTTATTTCGTAAATATTGGTTTTATATTCATTTTTAATATCAACTACTTTTCCGTCTAGTATTTTTCTCGACTTATTGATAAGTGCAATATCATCACAAATTTCTTCTACCGATTCCATATTGTGGGTAGAAAAAATGATGGTAGAACCTTTTTCTCTTAATTCTAAAATTTCTTTTTTAATCAGATTGGTATTAATAGGATCGAAACCACTAAAAGGTTCATCGAGTATCAACAGTTTTGGTTCATGCAGTACGGTAGTAATAAATTGTACTTTTTGAGCCATTCCTTTAGAAAGTTCTTCCACTTTTTTATCCCACCAATTGGTAATTTCAAATTTCTCAAACCAATGATTTAGCTTAGTTTTGGCTTCATTTTTCGACATTCCTTTGAGTTGAGCTAAATAGAGTGCTTGTTCACCCACTTTCATTTTTTTATACAAGCCTCTTTCTTCAGGCAAATATCCTATTTGAGAAATGTGTTTAGGAGCTAATTTTTCTCCTTCAAAAAAAACTTCGCCTTGGTCAGGTCCGGTAATTTGATTGATGATACGAATTAAGGTTGTTTTTCCGGCACCGTTTGGTCCTAATAACCCAAAAATTCTTTGCTTATCTATATGAATAGAAACATTGTGCAAAGCCTTGTGTTCTGCATACGTTTTATAAACTCTTTTTACATGTAAAATTTCCATGGAACAAAACTACATATTTTTTTATAGTGGAATTGTAGAATGTTTTTGAAAGTGAATAGGTGGTTTGGGTTATGAGAAATACTAACCAAACGCATTACAAATGTACTCGAACAGATTAACTATAGTGTATCTTAAAAATAAGTATTAACGGCAAACTCAAATTGGTTGATAAAAATCTCTTTGAAGCTTGAAATGTTATTTTGCTCATAAAATAACAACATTGCTTTTTTATATTCAACAGAATCAACTGTTCTAAAAGATAATGGACAATATTTTGCATCTATTAAAATGGCGTTACTAACAATTCTTGCTGTTCGTTTATTTCCATCCATAAATGGTTGTATATAAGAAATTAGTACTAATGCTAACAATGCTTTTTCAAAGACGTTCGTTTTAGCATTAATTACATCACAAGAATTATTTAGGGCTTCAGCTATCTGGAACTCATTATCTAATGGTTTATAATTGGTACCTGAAATACCAACTCTTCTTTTTCTTAAATTTCGTTCAATTGAAAGCTCTTTGGTAAGTAAACTATGTATGTTCTCTATTTTTGAAACCGATAATGGATGCAAATAGTTTGGGTTTTCAATTATGAAATCCAAAGCGTCTTTATGGTTTAACAACATTGTTGCTTCATCTTTGGTTTTTCCTGCAGCAGTTTCTTTTTCTTTTAACAGCCTTTCTGTTTCCAATAAAGAATAGGTATTTCCTTCTATTTGAGAAGATTTCCAACTTAAATCAATAGCTAGTCTTTCAAACTCTTTCTTATATTCTATTTCAGATAATTGAGCTACATTTTCATTAAACTTCTCCTGAAGTTCATTTAACCTTTCTAATTCAGGTGCTGTAAAAACAGAATGTTTTGCAAGCACTTCATTAATGATGGAAAAATTAAACCCTTCTTTAATTTCTCGTTCGTCAATTTCTTTCTGATAATATTCATCCACATCAATTGGCTCTACAAGTTCAAACGTAGGCGAAATAGTATATTTAGTTCCTTTTCCTTGACCAACAGCTAAAAGATAGTTTTCATTTTTTAGTTTTGATAAAATCCTTTTTAATGTTGCATAACTTACAGAAATGTCAACATTATCATGAATTTCTTTTGAAGAACATGTTCCAGTTTTTTTAATAAAATCGAGTACTATTTTGTCTCTTGAATCCATCGCCTTACTTTTATAGCTCACAAAAATAACATTTAAAGCTCATTTACACCTCTTTTTGAGCTATATTTCGCAAATAAATGAGCTAGAAAATAAAATGAATGTATTAGAAATGTGGTTAAAAGAAGATGTTGTAAGCTTCCCCTCAATTAGTACTAATCAAAAATAGAATTTTTAATTTAATAATTGATATTCCATAGGTGCTTTCCTTTCAATTAAGCTTTATCCATAAATGGTAATTGTTTACATTGTTAAACAAGGTTCCTCCTGAATGACAATAAGAGCAAAATGCTATTTTGGAAAAACAAACCGAACACATTACAAATGCATCCGAAAGGAGCTACACTTATTTTATATCTCTTTCTAATTTATCAGGATGTTGTCTTGTATCGAAAACCGTAATAATCTCAATTTCTTTTTTGTCAAAATTTATTCTATAATAAAAAGTTGTCTGCTTTGTTACAACACATTTGAAAAGTCCTTTAAAATCAGTTGACTGAGGACAGCTTTCAGGTTGTTCAGAAACCTGTTTAATCTTAGATGTTAGCTTTTTAATGAAATCATTTCGAACTTTTAGGTTCCAATTTTCTAGTAAAAAATCAGTCAATTTTAAAAGCTTTTTTTCAGCTAATTCCGATAAAAACACTTTCATTAAGAAATCTTTTTTAAAAAGTCATTAAACTCAACTCTCTTACCTGTGTTCAACTCTTTAATTCCCTGTTCAATTTCATTTTGTTCTGACAAGCTTAACTCATTCCAGAAATCAACTTTTTCCTTTTGAATAAATTCTGTGATTTTTTCAATGAATTTCTCATTCTTAATACTAAGAATCATTTTTACTAACTCTATTTTAGAAGTTTGAATATCCATATATGTAATTTAGATTATTCAAAGTTACAAAAAAAATAAGGTTGAATTTGCCTTTATCAAGAAATGCCATTTGGTTTACAAACCGAACGCATTACAAATGCGCTCGAGAGAGGGAAGTTATTTTATTATAAACTTCTGGTCGGTTGACATATTTTGAAATTAATATGTAAAAACTATTATTGATATTATTAATACCGCTATCATACAATTTTTATGTTTATTTTGAAAGTTTAATCACAATTTTATCCAGTATAATTTTAACCATTTTATTAATGGTTGGTGCATTTTGAAAAAGACAAACAAAATAAGGTGAAATGAAATAGTACATTTTTATAAAAAATATACCTAATCTATATTTCACTAGATATGTGTCCCGAAAATTCCTAAGCACAAGAACTTCCTGAGTGTTATAACCTCCATAAACCATTGTTGCTATATAGCAACCTTCTTTTGAGTTATTTTCTGAAACACGGTTAGAAGATTCTTTATAAAAACTTGAGGTAGGATTATTTACCCCATTATGAAACTTATCAAAAAGACTACATAAAGCTTTTGATACTCGTTTTAGATTATCTTTTTCTCCTTCTATAAATCTATACTTATTTTTTACATATTCATTAAAATCTCCAAAAATGGGAACCGTTGTGTGATTAAGTTCTATTTTATTATTTTCTTTTGTTCCGTAAAGGTTTTTTTCTAATAAGTCATTTAATTCTTCTTCCCAAATTCCTTTTTTCACAAGAGCTGAATACTGAACACCACGAGAATAAAAAGATGAAAGTAAATCATCATTTTCTAACAGTTTTTCATACCTATTTATTAGTTTCCTATGGTAATTGAATGATACTTGACCCATTAAATTTGAATCTGCAACAGTATAATGTTTTCCATAATTTATAATATTGTATTCGAATAAATGAAGAGCCTCAAGAGATGCTTCACATTTAGTCGCAATCGAAAAATCATCTTTTGAGTAATTAAAAGAATTTACAAAATTTTTATATGTAAAATCTGATACAATATCAATTTCTTTTATTATTTCATTAATTAATTCATCTTTAGTCATGGGCTTCTTATTAGATTTTCCTGAATTATTTACTTTAAACTGTCTTGTAAATAATTGTTATATTCATTTATTCTTTCTCAAATTTAGTACTTTTTTATTATGAATAATTTAGCATTATTTGAAATTTTCAAAAACAGGAAAAAAACATGTTCAATCGAATCGATAAGAAGTCTTTTTCAATTGTTTACACATCAATTACCCCTATTAAAGTTCTAAAATCATTTTCAAGCTGACTAAGAACTGGTGGTATTTCTTTTTTAACCTTATCAGAAGCCTTAGTTGCTAATTCCCAATTAAGTTTAAAATCAGTATATCCAAAACGCTTTTTAGCTGTATAATCCCAAAAACTATCAAAATAATCCGTTTTGAGTTTATCTAAAATAATACATGTTTCTTCTGAAAAGAATATTCGATTTTCTGTGTAGAAATCAAGAAACTTGTTATAACAATCACCTGCGTGCTCAATTCGTTTATTTTCTTCTTCTTCATCCTTTTTTTCATCTCCTGACACAACTTTCCATTTAGCTGTCATCATTTGCATAGCACTATTAAGTCTGACAACATTTTGATATAACCTTTCAATTTTTTCTAATCTCCTATCGTGTAATTTACTAGCTTTATTAAAAGATAAATTGAGTTCATGTTTATAATCATCCGATTTAGTTTGCAACTTTAATTCATATGCTTTAAACTTTCTGTCAATAAAATGCATTCCTAGCTGTTTAAATAGCCAAACAAGTAATCCAGAAACTATTCCAACTATTCCAATCTCTTTAAATATTTCTGTCCAATTCATCTTTATAATTATTAGTACCACCCAACTAAACACTAAACTTTTTAGCTTAAAGTGATAACTGAATTATATTAATCCTACTCCAAATATACAATTTTTTACACATCCTCAAAAATTGTGTGCTTTCCTTTCAAACCTTATCCATAAATGGTAGTTCTTAGCATTGTTAAACAAGGTTCCTTCTGAATGACTACAAAAGCAAAATCCGAACATAAAACATTGAATTTGCTATAGGTGGCGGCATGAAACATTGTTCATTTTGCAACACAATCTTATCAGTCCACAAAAACTAAACCGTTGATTAAATGTTACTTCGTTCAAATAAACCACTATCCGCACAATGTTTATAACTGTGTGTAACGGCTGACATTAATTGATTTCAGGTAAGTTTCTGGTGAAAATACTCCCAATTCACTGTTTCTATAATCTTTCAGGTTTCTTGTAAGAATTAAATCAACGCTTCCGTTATTAATTGCTGAAAAGTTCTGCAGACTGTCTTCAAAGTCCTTAAATCCAGAGTTTAAAGCGTTTTCCACGACTGTTCTGTCCATTGAAAGAACGTCTGTAATTTTCAATAATTGTTTTAGCTTTTCTATAACCTTTTCATGCTTTGCTGTTTGGCGAAGTAGATAATAAATATTACTATAAATCAATGGTGTCAAAAATCCTTTAATTTTACCTGTTTCACATAATCCAAGGATAACAGATGAGAATTCAACAAAAGGTTTTCTGTCAAAAAAAGAATCTAAAATTACGTCTGAATCGATTAAAACTCTGTCCATATTATAAATATTTTTCGGTTAGTGCTTTTGTCAATTCTTTTTTATAATCGAAATCTTTTGGAGCTTTAAAAGAACCTCGCAATGAGTCAGTGATTGGTGTATTTTCAGTTTTTAAAACTCCTTCTTTTTTTACTATTACTTTAAAATAATTTTCCACAATATCAGATAAACTACGACCTTTCCCTTTAGCGTATTCTTTAGCTTTTTCAATTAAAGCTTGTTCTATTGTCAATGTGAGTTTAGTATTCATCTCTGTATCTATTTAATTCTTTCATACAAAGATAGTGAATTTTAATTGCCCATGCAATTATTTAGATTTTTACACGTGTATATTTTTACTGTTTGTAGGTAACGCCCAACGACACATTGTCTTTCAATCTAAGTGTATATTTTTCCATATAGCACTAACTAATTTATATTAATTCTTACCCAAATATATAATTTTTCAAAAAGAATCAAAAAGTTTTCTTTCCTTTCATATAAGCCTTATCAGTGAATGGTAGTTCTTAGCATTGTTAAACAAGGTTCTTCCTGAATGACTACAAAAGCAAAATCCGAACATAAAACATTGAATTTTAATAAAGATTCCAGACAATTTTCTGCGTACCTTGAAAATTTCTAGAATGACGGTTGGAGGTAGATAATAAAGACTGCTTCAGTGCTATCGCAACCAACCAATGCTAAACTTTGCAGTGACGGAAAAGATTGGACTTTGTAGCGTTGGAAAAGTCCCCCTTCGGGGGATTTAGGGGGCTGACATAAAAAAAGGCTGTCGTTGGACAGCCTTTTGATATTGTGGTGATAATTGTAATTATCTGTTTTCTATAGTAACGTAATCTCTTTTGTTAGCTCCGGTATAAACCTGACGAGGACGACCAATTGGTTCTTTGTTCTCAATCATTTCTTTCCATTGAGCAATCCAACCTGGTAATCTACCTAATGCAAACATTACTGTAAACATTTCTGTTGGTATTCCTAATGCTCTGTAAATAATTCCTGAATAGAAATCAACGTTAGGATAAAGTCCTCTAGCTTTAAAGTATTCATCTTCTAAGGCTACTTTTTCTAATTTTTTAGCAATATCTAAAATAGGATCATCTACTCCTAAAGCAGCCAATACATCATCAGCAGCTTTTTTAATAATGGTAGCTCTAGGGTCAAAGTTTTTGTAAACTCTATGTCCAAATCCCATTAAACGGAAAGAGTCATCTTTATCTTTAGCTTTTGCTATCCATTTTTCAGTATCTCCACCATCAGCTTTTATGGCTTCTAGCATTTCTATTACTGCTTGGTTTGCTCCACCATGTAATGGTCCCCATAGTGCAGAAACACCTGCTGAAATTGAAGTATATAAATTGGCTTGTGATGAACCTACAATTCTTACTGTTGACGTAGAGCAGTTTTGTTCATGGTCGGCATGAAGAATTAATAATTTATTTAACGCACTGGCAACAACTGGGTCAACTTTATAATCATCTGTTGGCATAGCAAACATCATGTTTAAAAAGTTAGAACAATAATCTAAGTTATTATTTGGATAAATTACAGGATGACGCATAGCGTTTTTATAAGCCCAAGCTGCTAATGTAGGAACTTTAGCAATTAATCGTTGCATGGTTAAATCTACTGCTTCTTTAGGTCTGTTTGGATCTAAGGATTCAGGATAGAAAGTTGATAATGAAGATAATGATGCTGCCAAAATACCCATTGGATGAGCTTTTGGAGGATAAGCATCAAAGAAATGCTTCATATCTTCATGAATTAACGTATGCTTAGTAATGTTATCTTTAAATTTAGCATACTCTTCTTTAGTGGGCAATTCTCCATATATCAATAAAAAAGCTACTTCTAAAAACTCTGCCTTTTCGGCCAATTGTTCTATCGGGTAGCCTCTGTACCTTAAAATACCTTCTTCACCATCTAAAAAAGTAATGGCACTTTGTGTAGAGCCGGTATTTTTAAATCCACTATCGATAGTAATATATCCTGTTTTTGCTCTAAGAGCAGATATATCAATGGCTTTTTCATTTTCTGTTCCTTCTATAACAGGAAATTCATATACTTTCCCGTCTAATTCTAATTTTGCTATTTCTGACATATTTATTTCTTTATTTTTTTGACGTTTGCTAAATTAATAAACTACTTTGTATTTTTTTACACTTTTTGTTAAAGAAATTTAAAATCTTTACCAAGATATTGAGCACTGTGTCCAAGCATTTCTTCAATACGTAATAATTGATTGTATTTTGCCATTCTATCCGAACGAGAAGCTGAACCTGTTTTAATTTGCCCAGTGTTTAATGCTACCGCTAAATCGGCAATAGTGGTGTCTTCTGTTTCTCCCGAACGATGGCTCATTACTGATGTAAAAGAAGCTCTATTTGCCATGTCAACCGCATTTATTGTTTCTGTTAAAGAACCTATTTGGTTAACTTTAATTAAGATAGAATTAGCCGATTTTTCTTTAATTCCTTTTGCTAATCGTTTAGTATTAGTTACAAATAAATCATCCCCCACCAATTGAACTTTATCTCCAATGGTTTTATTCAATTCTGCCCAACCTTTCCAATCATCTTCATCCAGCCCATCTTCAATAGATAAAATCGGGTATTTTTTTGTCCAATCTTTCCAATAGCTTACCATTTCTGAAGAGGTTAATTTATCTCCGGTTGACTGGTGGAAATGATATACTTTTTCTTTTGCATTATAAAACTCAGAACTTGCAGCATCCATTGCAATGTAAACATCATCACCTGGTTTATAGCCAGCTTTTTCTATCGCTTTTAATACTGTTTCTATAGCTTCTTCGTTAGATTTTAAGTTAGGAGCAAAACCGCCTTCATCACCAACATTAGTAGAATACCCTTTATCTTTTAAAACTGCTTTTAAATGATGAAAAATTTCTATGCCCATTTTCAAGCCTTCGCTAAAAGAAGAAGCACCAACGGGCATTACCATAAATTCTTGAAAATCTATATTATTATCAGCATGCGAACCTCCATTTAAGATATTCATCATTGGTATAGGCAATACATTGGCATTAACTCCTCCAACGTATTTGAATAGTGGTAAACCAGCTTCTTCGGCAGCAGCTTTTGCAGCAGCTAAAGAAACTCCTAAAATAGCATTTGCACCTAAATTTGCTTTATTTTCAGTTCCATCAAGTGCTATTAATGTTTTATCAATAGTACTTTGATCCATAATATAAGCTCCGTTTAACTCATCGTTAATAACGGTATTAATATTTTGAACTGCTTTTAAAACGCCTTTACCAAGATAATTTTTCTTATCGTTATCTCTCAATTCAACGGCTTCGTATTTTCCTGTTGAAGCTCCTGAAGGCACTGCTGCTCTTCCTAAAATTCCATTTTGTGTAACCACATCTACTTCAACAGTTGGGTTTCCTCTGGAGTCGAAAATTTGACGTGCATGAATTTGTGCAATATAACTCATTGTGCTAGTTTAAAAAGCTCCCTTAATCCCCCGAAGGGGTAAGAAAGCTAGATTATATTTTTTTTTAAATAAACATTTTTTTCAATTTCCCTAATCTTCAATAGAAATAATCCACATCTTTTAATAACATTATGGACTATAACTCCCTCCTTTTCGGGAGGGTTGGGGTGGGCTTACTTATTTTTCTCTAATTAATACTTCATCAATCATTCCGTATTCTTTGGCTTCAGCGGCAATCATCCAATAATCTCTATCAGAATCTTTTTCTACTTTTTCATATTTCTGACCAGAATGTTTGGCAATAATCTCGTACAATTCTTTTTTCAATTTTTGAATTTCTCTATGTGTAATTTCAATATCCGATGCCTGACCTTGAGCTCCACCTAAAGGTTGGTGAATCATAACCCTAGAGTGAGGTAAAGCTGTTCTTTTACCATCAGCTCCTGCACATAATAATACAGCTCCCATAGATGCTGCCATTCCTGTACAAATGGTTGCTACATCTGGAGAAATATATTGCATCGTATCGTAAATACCTAAACCTGCATAAACACCACCTCCTGGTGAGTTTAAATATATCTGAATGTCTTTTTTAGCATCTACAGATTCTAAAAATAACAACTGAGCTTGTATAATGTTAGAAACATAATCATTTATTCCTGTTCCCAAGAAAATAATTCTATCCATCATTAATCTTGAAAAAACATCCATTGATGCAACATTTAACTGTCTTTCTTCAATAATTGTTGGAGAAATATAATCTGCATAAATAGATTGGTATTGGTCATAAACCGTACTGCTTATGCCTACATGCTTGGTTGCATATTTTCTGAATTCGTCTTTATTGAACATATTTTTTTGGTTTTAGAATTGGTTTGTAAAAATAGTCATCTAAGATAGTATTTTAGAAATGATTTCTCTCTTTTTTTACAAAAAATTATAAAAAAAATGCCCCGATTAACAATCGAGGCATTTAAGAGCCTGTTCATAATTTTTCTTATCAAATAAAAATGTCCCTTTTTCACCGCTTCTTCGTTAAAAAATAATCACGTATCTACGGATATGTTCAAATTTTTTGCCTTGAATCAGCAAAAAACGACCTATTTTTCCCTCGACAGAAAGATTATGAACAGGCTCTAATACTTTATTTCTGTTTAGCTAAAAGCTTTTCAAACTCTTCTAAAGAGACTTGTTTTTCTTTTAATTTACAGGTTGACTTATACAAGTCCATTAATTTAGAATCGTATAACATTCCGTAAATTTTTCTAGCTTCTTCTTGGTTTTGAAGTACGCTTTGAGCTGTTTGGGTTAATTGCTCATCATCATTCGCAGACATACCCATACTTTGCATTTGTTGAGTCAATAACCCTTTAGTATAGTCAATTACTTCTTCAAATTCAACTTTAATTTCGTTTGCTTCAATGATTTTGTTTTCAATTAGCTGCCATTGTAAACTTTTAGAATACATGTCGTATTCTGCTTCAATTTGCTCATCAGTAATTGGTTTTTCGTTAGATGCTTTAATCCATTTCTTTAAGAAAGTATCAGGCAATTTTAATTTTAACGAATCCATTAAAGCATCTTGAACATCAGCTTTTAACTTTCTATCACTATCAGCAATTAATCCTTTGTTTAATTCTTCAGCAATTTTATCTCTAAATTCTTTTTCAGATTTTACTCCACCTTCGCCAAAAATTTTATCAAACAATTCTTGGTTTAAGTCTGATGCAATAACTCTATTTACTTTTTCTACGGTATAATTGAATTTAGAGATAATGTTTTTCAACTCATTCACATCAACACCAATAGCTTGTGCTTGGTCACTTTCGTGCTCAGAAACAGTTTTTGGATCAACAACAAACTTATCTCCTGCTTTGGCTCCAATTAATTGTTTTTGTAAATTTTTATCGGTAACAGCATTAATGATAATTACTGAACTGTTAGTAATTCCACCTTCTTTTACCTTGCCTTCGCCATCTAATTCTTCAAACTTTCCAAAAACCATATCGTCTTTTTCAGCTACTTCTGGATTAGTCATTTTTCCGTATCTACGAGCTAAATCATCAACATATTTCTGAACGTCTTTATCAGACACTTTTATTTTATAAGCATCCACTTTAAGTTTGTCTAAACTATCCACTTTAAAAGAAGGAGCTAATCCAACTTCGTATTTAAACTCAAATTCTTTTTGGTTTTCCCAATCAATAGTTTCATCATCTTCCATTTTAGGAAGTGGATTTCCTAATACTTCTAATTTTTCGTTGGTTAAATATTCTTGTAAGGTATCCGACAAAATTTTATTTAATTCGTCAACTAACAAGTTGGTTCCTACCATTTTTTTTACCATACCCATAGGTACATGTCCTTTTCTAAAACCAGGTACACTAGCTTTTTTACGGTATTCTTTAAGTTGATTTTCCACTTTACCTTGATAATCTTCTTCTTTCAGCTGCACTTTAATAACTGCATTTAAATCATCAATTTTTTCTTGTGTAATATTCATATATTAAGGTTTAATTTTTCATAACTTGATAAGATTCCCCTTTTCAGTGGAATAAATTCAACTAACCACTCCTCCTTAAAGGAGTAGAGTTTCACTAAATTTAAAAAAGGTATAAGGCTAGCCTTATACCTTTTATTTTTTTTTAAGGAACAGCTCCTTATTTTGTGCGGGTGAAGGGACTCGAACCCCCATGCCGTGAAGCACTAGATCCTAAGTCTAGCGTGTCTACCAATTTCACCACACCCGCAAAATTTTTTAATTAAAGGTTTTCTTTAAAACCTCCTTAAAAAAAGGAGTGCAAAGATATCTTTTTTTGTTTATTATACAAATGCTTTTAAGAAAATTTATCTATGCTAATGATTTTCTTAATTTATTAACCTGAAGTCGATTATTCTTTTGAATTCAGACCACTTGTAAATAGTAAGTTTCAACTAAAAATGATAAAGTAATAGCGAGCTATTGCAAAGCATTTTTAGGCAGAAAATTGCTGTTTAGAAGTGGAAAACAAAAACGCTTTCTCATATAAGCCAATCTACTGCGTTATATTCTCTAACTTTAGCTCGCTAAAGCTTTGAAAATATGCCTTGTATATTAACTTTTATGAAAATCTGAATTTTAAAATAATAATCGACCTCAGGTTATTAGTTTTTTACAATTTTTTTGGTGGTAATAATAGTGTTATTTTCATCCACTATTTTAAGCATATAAAATCCTTGAGGCAAGGTTGTGAAAATATCTAATTTAACTTTATTACTTCCTTTTGAAAGTGTTATGTTTTTCTCGATAACAGCTCCTAACAAGTCTGTTATAATAAATTTATAATTTCCTGATGAAGCAATTTTAAGTTCAATATTCAATACGTCATTTACGGGGTTTGGCGAGATTATCACTTCTCCTTCTTCCACTCTTCTAACCGAAATAATATCAGAATATTCAAATTGTCCATCAAAATCAACTTGTTTTAATCGATAATAAGTGATACTTGCTATCGGATTTTTATCCATGAAATAATAACTCAATAGTTCATTTGAATTCCCTGCTCCTTTTACACTACCAATAGCTTGAAAATTTCGTGCATCTTTTGATGTTTCTAATATAAAATAATCATTATTTATTTCAGAAAGCGTTTGCCATGAAAGTTCATTTCCATATTCTGAAGCATTTGCATCGAAACTCATTAATTCAATTGGAAGAATTGTACAATCGGTTGAAGCTGTATTAGCAGATGAAGAATTTAAGGTAATCGGTTGTTGAACATCGGCATAATTGGTAACTAACAATATAAATACATCACCTGCACTAACATTTGCATTTGCTTGTTCAATATTGGTAGAAGAATAACTACAATCTATTGGTGTTGGTAAAGAACCACATGCAGCCTTTGCGTTAGCAAGGCTTGTATAAGGTCCCCACAGTGCAAAATCAATATCACTAGCAGCAGTTATATCAAAACTCATTACACCACCACTATCAATTTCTAAATAAAACCAAGTAGGATTTGGTGATGTTGACAAACAATCATAATCATTACCAGGCTCTGTGGTGCTGGCATCATCTCCTCCCTGAGTTGCTATAAAAGAAAAAGGACTATCTGCACAAATAGGCTGCATTTTACTACATAAATCATTTGCAGGTGGAGGTGCAGGTCCGAAGACACAGATAGTAAAATCTCCATCACTGGGTAAAAATGAAGAGTACGAATAAACTCTAACATAATAAGTATTACCAACCGTTAATCCAGTTAACATTAGCGATGATTCGGGATCCTGACAATCTAATGAAGTACCTGTACATCCATCAAACACTTCAATTTCAGAATCAAAATCTGCAATTCTATCTACATAGGCCGTATCATCAGTTGCTACAAATGAAAACCAAACATCATCATTAGGCGTTCCCCAACATGCTGAAGATATACCCGAATCGTATGCCCCAGTAACACTTGAAGAAACCGAATTACAACTACCATCTGTTGACATGGTTAAGCTTATTGCTCCGGAGCAATCATCATTAGCAGGTGGTGGTGGTGGTGTACCCACACAAATATTAAAAGTTGTAGTTGCTCCAGAGCTCGTCCCATAAGAATAAACCCTAACATAATAAGTATTACCAGGAGTTAATCCTGTAACACTACTACTATTTGGATCGCTACAAACCAATGGAGCTCCTATCGAACCACAAGACCCTGCATAAACGGAGTGATACATATCGGTAGGACTTCCACTAATATTTAATAAATCTACTGTATGAACTGTTCCTGTAGCAACAAATGAATACCACACATCATTATTAGCAGTTCCAGAACAAGTATTAGCTTGAGAAGACCCTGTTGCATTTTGAATAGTTCCAGCAGTAACACTACCACAGTTTAAGTCTGGATTAACTGTTACAGCAGTTGCTCCTGAACATTCATCGTTAGATGGTGGTGGAGGACAAGCTATTATTGAAATATCAAATGGGGTTGTTTGTGGAGAAGGAAACGTTGAAACAGTAATAAAATAAGTTATTCCAGCTGTTAAATTAACACTACTTATACTAGGATTACCAGAAGAATTTGTATTAGACGCAACACAAGTTCCTGTTGTTGGGCAACCATCCGTTAAGAAAACACCAACCCATGTTGATGTGTTAGTTAACGCAATACTTATACATTCATTTGCACTTGGAGTATACGTAAAAACATAGTCATCTCCACCCATATAACTACTTCCACAAGCATCCGAACTACTAAAATCATCTCCTGCTCCTGCAGTATTAAATCCTGTTTGAATATAAGGCACAGAAGCAATAGTTGTATTAGGTGTACAACCTGCTGCTACAGGTGTATTATAAACACATATATTCCCACTCATATTATTACTACTATTGTATCGCTGTATTCGGATTGCATAATTAGTTCCTATTGTAGTAGAGAAAGTTATCATTTCGTTTCCTGATGTTGTATTATCAGCACATGCTATATGACTCATAGTAGATGAGCAAGCTCCAGTAAATAGATGTAAAATTGCATCATCAGAAGAATTATACGTTATTGTAGTTGAAGTAGAAGTTGCTGTAAACCACCACCAAGCGTCATCATCATCTCCAGCAGCACACCCAGAAGCAGAATTCCAATAATCTGTATTATTATTGGAGTTGAATGTGACTGTTGTACATGAAGACCCAACTGTTAATCCTGTGCCTCCATATGAACAATCATTTGATTGAGCAACTAGTAATGTTGAAAAACAAAAAACAGTAAGTATTAATAGTATATTTTTTCTCATCATGCTATAAGTTATTGTTGTTCAAATTGGATATCCGGTTTTCTAATGGGTCTATAAGTTACCCCATGTTTATTAAATGTTTTTTGCAAATCTTCAACTAACATGTGTTCAGTATAAATAACTTTTAATGTTTTGCCTTTCTCATCTATAGCTATCATTATAATTTTTTCGTTGTATTTAGATAAATCATCTTTTAATGCTCCTATTGTACTTTCATCATAAGTAGCAACATCAGCCAAAATTGTTATAGTTTTTCCAACTTCAGCACGCTTAATTAAGGATTTCTCATTACTATCTTTGTTTGTACTTTGCGCAGAAACGCCAATAAACATTCCTAACATTAATATAGAAACAAAACTAAATTTTAAAAAACTTTGCATTTTCATAGTTTTATATTTTTCATTTTTTAGGATTAAAATAATGTAGCAGATAATGAATATTTTTTTCTTTTTATACGTCAAATGACTAACTTCCTACTTATCAATATTATTAACATAACAACACTTCATAACTATCATTCATTAATCACTAATTCTATCTATTTACATCTATAAATTTAACAAAAAATAAGCACTATTTTGTGTTTTTTAACATAAAGTTATGCTTATGTTAATTTTTTAAGATTTAAATAATAGGAAGAAATATCTATAATTGTGCTTCAACTTATAATTATTATGGCTAAAATTTAAAAAAAACTCTCCACTAAATTAAGCCTAACGTTTGTTTATAATGATTCTAAATATGTTAACTTTAAAATTCATATTGCAAAATGTATTAACTTTGTAAAAGACGCATTTATAATGTTGCCATTTACCAAAATACCTATTTTATTTGCTGGAATAATTATCCTGTTACATTCTTTTATACCACACTCTCATAATGAACAAAAATCCGAGAGCCTATTTACTTATTCAGAAAAATTTGATTCCTCTATTTTTTATGAATTCATTTTAAAATTAGCTAGTAATGATATTGGCGAAGGGCATTTAGAGGATTTTATAATTGAGGAAGCCAACTTTTCTAAATGTAACCTGAGTGAACATTCTGATCATGTTCTTTTTTTTGATTATAATTTAACTCAATTAAAAAATTTACACCCTCTCTTTATTTCAAACTATCTAAATTTATTTAACCCTAATTTCAAAACAAACACCTCTTTGTTTTGCCTTTCTTTTAGAGGTCCTCCTTATTTTCAATCTATTTAAAAACAACTTCGTAAAGTTATTTTTATCAAAAATTATGTTGGTTTTAAACTAACCCATTATCTCTACACCTATTTATTTAAAAAAATGAAAAATATAAAGCCTCTTTTACTAACATTCTTGATGTTAAGTGTTTTTGCCCTATTTTCACAAGAAACCAAAACATGGGAAACAAACTATGAAACTGCACTATTAAAAGCTAAAAAAGAAAATAAACTCATCTTAATGAATTTTTCCGGTTCCGACTGGTGTGCCAACTGCATAAGACTTGAGAAGGCTGTATTCACAACGGATGCTTTTTTAACTTATTCAAAAGATAAATTTATCTTATTACGATTAGATTTTCCCCAAAGAAGCAAGAACAAACTTTCTGAAGAACAAACCAAACACAATGAAGGCCTCGCTGAAAAATTTAACCCAAGTGGCGAGTTTCCTTTGGTAATTATTTTATCTACTGATGAAAAACCAATAGGTAAAACAGGCTATGTGGATGGTGGAGCAGAACCTTTTATTAAAACCATCGAGAAAATAATTAAACAATGAAAAAGTATTTTCTTTTAGTTGTATTAATTGTATCAACTATAGTTTATTGCAATGCTCAACAAGAAATGAGTGCCTACAAACAAACATTAAAATTAATGGGCACTCGTTTTGAAATAACAGCTGTATCTTCTGATGAAGAACTTGCTGTGAACAGTATTGATTCTGCTATTTTTGAGATAAAACGTATAGAAAAGCTTATTTCTTCGTGGGATAACAATTCACAAACAACTGCCATTAACAATAATGCTGGAATTAAAGCTGTAAAGGTTGATACGGAATTAATTGATTTAATAATTAGAAGTAAAAAAATAGCTGATTTAACCAATGGTATTTTTGATATTTCATTTGCTTCTGTTGACAAACTATGGCAATTTGACGGAACACAAGACACCATTCCATCAGAAATAGAAATAAAAAAATCTGTTTCAAAAATTAATTACAAAAATATAATTGTTGATAGAGAAAAATCTACTGTATTTTTAAAAGAAAAAGGAATGAAAATAGGTTTTGGAGCTATTGGAAAAGGATATGCAGCCAACAGAGCTAAAAATAAAATGCAAGCAATGGGAATTAAAAATGGAGTAGTAAATGCTGCCGGAGATTTAATTGCATGGGGAAAAATGGAAAACAACAACCATTGGAGCATTGGCATAGCTAACCCTAAAGAAAAAGATAAAATTATGGGATGGTTAATAATTAGCGATATGGCAGTAGTTACCTCTGGAAACTACGAAAAATTTTTTATCAGTAATGGTATAAAATATTCGCATATAATTAATCCTAAAACAGGCTGGCCAGCCACAGGCACTAAAAGTGTTACTATTATTTGTCCTGATGCAGAAATTGCAGACGCATTAGCAACTTCTGTTTTTATTCTAGGACCTATAGATGGTGTTGAATTAATTAATCAATTAAAAAATATAGAATGTTTAATCGTTACTGATAATGATGAAATTGTAAAATCATCAGGACTTAAACTAAGCTATTATAATAATGATAAAGTTAACAACTAATTTATGAAACGAGCCATGACAATAATTTGTCACACAGGAAAATAATTATTCATGGCGAGCTCCATGTAACCACTGAAAAACAATAAATATAAACACATGAAAACAACAAAATTATTCATATTGCTTCTTGGTTCTATACTAAGTGTAACTTCATGCACTGCTGTCAAAGAATTTCAAAAAGCAGCATTAAATGATGAGGACATGAAACTATCCGACTCTAAGATAAAGGTGTTTGACACTAATTTTCAATCATACCGAGAAGGTGCTTCTGGAGCTAATGGAGGTAAATCAGGAGGAGGTTGTGGATGCAATTAAGAATTTTAATAATATGTTGCTTGTTTTGTTTTGCCCATTTTTTTAATAAAATTCAGGCTCAAAACAACATTAATGAAATATCAAATTTAGCTACAGATACTACTAAACCAGAGCTAAAACAAATAGAAATTGACCTTTTAGGAAGTTATTACGACCAAGACGGAAATAACTCACCGGTTACTGGTGGCAGAGGAACTGAAAATCTACAAGACATTACTAACAATATTATAATTAGTATCCCTTATGGTAAAAATGTTTTCTCTATTAATATAGGTCAAGATAATATTACTTCTGCATCTACAGATAATATTGATACAGATATTTCTTCAGATTCGAGAAAAGATTCAAGAACACATGGAGACATTGGTGTAACAAGAAAAATAACAAAAAGAAAATCCTACCTTGTTGGAGCCGGTTTTTCTAGCGAGTATGATGTTACCTCTTTTAATTTAGGTAGTAGTTATGATGTTGAAACTAAAAACAGAAATAAAAGCTTTTCTTTTAAAGGAAAAGTATTTTATGATAGTTACGTCCTCTACCGCCCTGTTGAACTTAGAAACGAATCTGAGGGCGACAATACTCGTTTTACCTATAATTTTGCTACCACCTATACTCAGGTATTAACGAAAAAACTCCAACTTGCTTTAACAGCAGAAATAACCTACCAAAAGGGACTATTAGCAACTCCTTTTCATCGAGTTTATTTTAATGATGGTGTAAACACAGATGCTCTTGATGAAATTGAAACAATATTATCAGGAAAGACAAGAAAAAGAGAGCTACTACCTGACAACCGATTTAAAACACCAGTATCGCTAAGGTTTCATTATTACATAAACAGCACGTTTGTTTTTAGAGGTTTTTATCGATATTATTTTGATGATTTTGGTGTGATAGGAAATACCTTTGAAATTGAATTACCAACAAGAATTAGCAGGGCAATTGTATTTTATCCCTTTTATCGTTACCATACACAAACTGCTGCAGATTATTTTGCCCCCTTTGGTGAACATGAATTGATGAGTAAGTATTATACATCCGATTTTGATTTATCTGATTTTGATTCTCACTATTATGGATTGGGTTTTAAGTATGCTCCATTATTTGGTGTTGGAAGAAATGAACACAGTAAAAAAGCTATGGTAAAAGTTAAAAGCATAAATCTTAGGTATGCAAATTACTCAAGAAGTAATAATCTTGATGCAAACCTTTTTAGTATTGGTTTATCTTTTACAGTTTTTTAAGCCCCAAAAAAACAACCCTGCAAAATCAATATTTGTAGGGTTGTTTTTTATGCAAATTAATTGATTACAAGCATCTTATCCATTCAACTCTTCTTTAACGATAGTAGAAATTAATTTACCATCTGCTTTTCCATTTAGTTTCCCCATAATTGACCCCATTACTTTACCCATATCAGCAGGTGAGGATGCTCCCAATTGAGCGATAGTTTCTTTTATAATTTTTCTCACTTCATCTTCTCCCATTTGCTCGGGTAAGTAAACGCTTAGGATTTCAATCTGAAATTCTTCATCTTTAGCTAAATCAGGTCTGTTTTGCTCGTGATAAATGGTTGCAGCATCTTTACGTTGCTTTACTAATTTTTTCAAAATTGCTAAACCAGCCTCATCGGTTACTTCACCACTACCATCTTTTGAAGCTTCTAACAACAAAGCAGCTTTTACCGCTCTTAATGCTTCTAATTTTGCCTTATCTTTAGCCAACATGGCTTGTTTAATATCTTGATTTATTTGTTCTGTTAAGTTCATAGTTAGTTTATGGGGTTATAAGTTTATGAGTTTAGTTAATTTCTCGCAAAGACGCCAAGACGCGACAAAGTTATTTGTTAATAGTTATTTGTTAATCTTCGGTCTTCGATCTCCTGACTTCAAACCTCAAACTTCAAACATGCAATTAAATTAACTTAGTCCACATTATCATGCAAAAAAGAGTTTCCGTCTTTTAATTTAGGCTTACCTTCTTCATCATCTGACAATGTAAATCTAGACACGGTGCTTTCTGATGAATGAGGTGTATCTTTTAAATTAATTTTTCTTCTTTTATACGCTGGCTCTTTTTCT
This sequence comes from Vicingaceae bacterium, assembly GCA_032251145.1. Lineage (GTDB taxonomy): Bacteria > Bacteroidota > Bacteroidia > Flavobacteriales_E > Vicingaceae > BRH-c54. The sequence continues at coordinate 37,335 of JAVVER010000011.1, forward strand.
AATTCAGATAATCCTGATGAAGTTTTCATTTTCATACCTAATTCTCTGATACGCATAATCCTTTCGTTATTTCTTTTCAACTGATCTTCATCTGGAATTTTAGCTGAATACACTAAGGAAGATTTTTCTTCCTCTTCTTCTAAATGTTGCTCTCCAGAAAAAGTTGTTGTTTGTTTCGTTTCGTTTACATCAGTATCCACATCATCATTCAAATTCCAAACAATGCTATTTTCATCTTGTTCAGCTTCAATGTTATTGTTCTCTGATACAAAAAAATCATCATCTTCCGTTTCTGTTTCTTGGTGATGTTGATTTTCTTGTTTTTCCTCCATCATAATCGACTGCTTTTCTTCAATCTCTTCTATATCATCATCTAATCCGAAAACTATTGCATCTTCATCATTTTCTTCTGATACTGTTTCATTTGCTTCTTCTGAAAAAACATCATTAAACTCAAATGCTGACTGACTTGAAGAGCTTATATAAGGCTCATTATTTTCATCTTCAACAACATTATTTGTTATTTCAGGTGTGATTTCATTTACTGGACTATCATCCGTATCTAACGTATGTACTACATGTTCTTCAGGCTTATTAAGGTCATCAATTTTTCCTAATTCTTTTTTACCAAAACCTGTAGCGATAACCGTTACAGAAACTTTATTACCCAAGGATTCATCCAACCCATTACCCCAAATTAACTCAGCAGTATATCCTGCTTCATTTTGGATGTAATCAGTAATATCATCAATTTCATCCATTGTAATTTCATCCTCACCAGAGGTAATATTTAACAAGATGTAATTTGCTCCTTCAATTTCGTTATCATTTAATAATGGAGAAGATATTGCTTTAGTAACTGCTTCAATAGCTCTATTGTCGCCTTCAGCGGTTGCAGAACCCATTATTGCTGTTCCACCATCTTTCATTACCGTTTTAACATCTTCAAAATCCACATTAATATAACCCGCAACGGTAATAATTTCTGCAATTCCTTTAGCGGCTATCGTTAAAATATCATCTGCTTTAGAGAAAGCTTCTCCCATTTTAAGGTTTCCGTGCATCATTCTTAACTTATCATTATTAATGATTAGCAACGTATCTACACTCTGACGTAATTGTTCTAAACCTTCTTCAGCTTGTTGCTTTCTTCTTCTTCCTTCAAAACTAAAAGGAATAGTAACAATACCAACTGTTAAAATACCCATTTCTCTGGCAACATTAGCAATTACTGGAGCTGCTCCTGTACCTGTTCCACCACCCATTCCGGCAGTTATAAAAACCATTTTGGTATTGTTTTCTAATATCTTTTTAATATTATCAATATCTTCAATTGCTGCATTTTTACCAACCTCAGGGTTTGCTCCTGCTCCTAAACCTTCTGTTAGCGTAGTTCCCAACTGAATTTTATTTGGAATAGGACTTAGTTCTAACGCTTGTGCATCTGTATTGCAAATGATGAAATCTACACCTGTAATACCCTGATTGTACATGTGGTTTACAGCGTTGCTTCCACCGCCTCCAACGCCTATTACTTTAATAATTGATGCTTGGTCTTTTGGCAAATTGAATTTCATAATATTTGGGTTTTAAAGCCCCTCCTAACCTCCCCGAAGGGGAGGAATTAAGAGCTTAGTTTATTTATTATTAATTTATTTTTATTTTTATTTTTCGCTATCTTCTAAAAACTTGTGTCCTGCATGAAGCAATCTATCAAAAAATCCACTTTTCTTACTGTCAGAATGCCCAACAATTTCGTCTCTTTTATCTGTACTTTTATTAATAGATTCAAATCCTTTAATTACAAGACCTACACTTGTCGCGTACATCGGACTAGTAATTTCATTGGCATTATTTGGGGCTAAGTGTTCATTAGGGTAACCAATTCTTGTATCCATTCCTGTAACATACTCCATTAATTGGGTGATGTGTTTTAACTGAGCTCCTCCACCAGTAACTACTATTCCGCAGATAAGTTTATTCTCGTATCCAGAATTTTTAATTTCGTAATGGATATGTTCAATAATCTCTTCCATTCTGGCTTGAATAATATTTGCCAAGGTTTTAATATAAATTTCTTTAGCAGGTCTTCCTCTTAATCCGGGAATAGAAACTTTTACTTTATCATTGCTTTCGCTAGCTAAGGCAGAACCAAATTTAATTTTTAGCTTTTCTGCATGGTCTTTAATAATACTACATCCTTCTTTAATATCTTCAGTAACAATATTACCTCCAAAAGGAATTACTGCTGTGTGTCTAATAATGCCATCTTGAAAAATAGCAATATCTGTTGTTCCACCACCTATATCTACCAATGCTACTCCTGCTTCTTTTTCTTCAGCACTTAATACTGCTTCAGAAGATGCTAATGGCTCCAAAATTAAATCATCAACATTTAAGTTAGCTTTATGAACGCATTTATGTATGTTTTTAATTGCTCCAACTAATCCGGTAATAATATGAAAGTTAGCTTCTAATCTCACTCCCGCCATTCCAATCGGGTCTTTAATCCCTTGCTCATTATCAACAATGTATTCCTGAGGAAGAACATGGATAATCTCCTCTCCTGGCAACATTACCAATTTATACATATCCTCTATTAACGAATTGATATCCAATTGACTAATTTCATCTTCAACGCTATGTCTAACTTTAATACCTCTGTGTTGTAAGCTTTTTATGTGCTGACCAGCAATACCAACATTAACCACTTTAATGTCAACACCAGATTTTAGTTCAGCTTGTTCTACTGCTAATCTAATTGATTCAACCGTTTTGTCGATATTAGAAACCATCCCTCTAGAAACACCAATAGAATCAGATTTACCCATTCCAAGTATTTCAATCTTACCGTGCTCATTTTTTCTTCCTACTATGGCTACAATTTTGGTTGTTCCGATATCTAAACCAACAATAATTTCTGATTTTTCTTCCTCCATGTTACTAATAATTTTTTTTACAAACGATTTGGTTATTAAAACTTAAGTTAATTTCTGAATATTCATTCCAACCGGTTTTACTTAAACCTTCTCTGTAGAAATAATATAACTTATTAAGTTTAGCTTCCATATGTTCAGGTTTTCCCAATACAATTATATGATTTCCTACTTTTGGTATGAGTTCAATCTCCAATTCTTTATTAACATACACTTGTTCAATTTGTGCTTTCCAAAACTCAGAGTTATCAATAAGTTGAGCCAATTGGTATAGTTCATCTATAATAGTTGTAGTTGCCAAGGTATCATCTAGTTGACTTAAATTTTTCTTATAATATTGATTATAAGAAGATTTAACATTGCCATTAATGACCAACAAACGAGCTGTATATTTTTCTGAAAGCGACATTAAATATCCATCTTCATCTATATAAAAACTTTCATTTTTGTGGTTTATTACCCTTGCAATTGGTCGGTTTTGTTTTACCCATGCCACAATTTTACCATCTACTGTTTTATATACTTGGGCATCTTTTATTGCAAAATTATTTTTTAATCGCTCTTCAATTGTTGTTACATCAAAGGCATATAAATACTTATTAGTATCTTTTGGATTGTGGATAATTTCCTTCAACACATCTGTTTCATCAATAAACCGATTTTCAGAATTATAATCTATATCGATAACAGGTTTAGAAAGCTGCATATACAACTTGTTTTTATTGGCAAAACTTACTCCTACAATGATTAACACCAATGCAATTATCCATAATGATATGTTTAGTATTTGCTTCATTAATAATTTACTTCTTTTGCATTCAACATTGTTTTTAATGGCTGAACCAAGGTATCTATATCTCCTGCACCAAGCGTAATCAATACTTCAGGCTGATTAGTCTTAAAATAACTTAGCACTTCTTCTTTTTGTAATAGTTTTTTATGTTGAATGGTTACTTTTTCTAATAACATTGCAGAACTAATACCTTCTATTGGCAACTCTCTTGCAGGATAAATATCAAGTAAAATCAATTCGTCTAATAACGACAAACTTTCGGCAAATTCATCAGCAAAATCTCTTGTTCTACTGTATAAATGCGGCTGAAAAACACCTGTAATTTTTTTGTTAGGATATAACTCCTTAATAGAAGAAATGGCAAAAGTTAATTCTGTTGGATGATGTGCATAATCATCTATATAAACAAGGTCGTTGGTTTTTATATGAAATTCAAACCTGCGTTTTACACCTTTGTAAGATTTTAATGCGGCTTTAATTCTTTCTCTGTCTATCTTTAATAAATCTGCCACAACAAATGCTGCCAATCCATTTTCTATGTTATGAATTCCAGGCAAACCAATTACCATATTCTGAAACACATCACTTGGCGTTTCAATATCAATCAAAAAATTACCATCTTCAACTCTTTTGCTTTTTAGTGCATAATCAGCTTCTCTTTCAATAGAATAAGTAAGTGTTTTTAATTTATTGTTGGATTGCAAAATGTTTAGATAAGCTTGTTTGGTTATTAAGGCTCCTGTGGGATTTATCTTTTCTACAAAGGCTTTGTAAGCATTATGCATCTCATTTTTATTTTCATAAATATCTAAATGATCCGCATCTAAAGAAGTTACAATAGCAATATTAGGTTTTAAGGTAAGGAAAGACCTGTCAAACTCATCGGCTTCTACAACAACAATTTTAGCATCTTCATTGAGTAACAAATTAGAGTTAAAGTTCAAACTAATTCCACCTAAAAAAGCATTGCATTTTACTCCACATTCATTCAACACATGAGCTATCATAGAGGATGTTGTGGTTTTCCCATGTGTGCCGGCAACAGCAATGGTAAAATATTCTTGAGAAATTAATCCCAACACTTCCGAACGTTTATACAACTTAATTCCAGATTGCTGTAAACTAAGCAATTCTTTATTATTTTTAGGAATAGCAGGTGTATAAACCACTAAAATTCCTTCTTCATTGTTTTTTACCACCTCGGGAATTAAGGCTTCATCTTCATCATAATGAATTACAATTCCTTCTGTTTCTAATTCTTCTGTAAGACTGGTTTTTGTTTTATCATATCCATACACTTTACAACCTTTAATTAGGAAATACCTCGCCAAAGCACTCATGCCAATGCCTCCGACACCTAAAAAATAAACCGTATGGATGTTATTAATGTTCATAAAATTTAAACCATTTTTGCGATGGGCTTTACCCATACGCTAAATAAATTACGCTCCTTCGGAGCTTTGTTGTTTATAGTTAAAAACCTCTAATCTCCGATTTTTAATCTATCAATTTCATTACTTCAGCAGCAATAATTTCAGCCGAATCATTATAAGCCATTTTGGCAATATTTACACTTAATTTTTCTTTTTGCATTTCATCTTTTACCAATGCCAATGTTTGGTCAACTAGTTTTTCTTTGGCTTCAACATCTTTAACCAAAATTGCCGCATTTTGATTTACCAACGCCATTGCGTTTTTAGTTTGATGATCTTCGGCTACATTTGGTGATGGAACAAAAACAGTTGCTTTTGCTGCAATACACAATTCGGAAATTGAACTTGCACCTGCCCTAGAAATTACAACATCCGCCACAGCATAAGCATAATCCATTTTAGAAATAAATGCCATGGTTTTTATTCCGTTATTTTCAAAAGGTTTAACCGCTAATGCTGCTTTATCTTCATACCATTTTCCTGTTTGCCAAACCAATTGAATATTTTTTTGAGCAAATTTTTCCAATCCGCTTTCTATACTTTCGTTAATGATTCTTGCTCCTAAACTTCCGCCAATTACTAACACTGTTTTTTTATCTTTATCCAAGCCAAAAAACTCTATTCCTCTTTCTCTTTTGGCACTTAGATTTTTAATGTCCTGACGAACAGGGTTACCCGTTACAATAATTTTTTCTTTAGGAAAAAATCTTTCCATTTGCGGATAAGCTACACAAATTTTCTGCACCTTGGTTGCTAACAATTTATTGGTAATTCCAGGATAAGAATTTTGCTCTTGAATTAATGCAGGAATACCCATTTTGGTAGCTGCTCTTAACAATGGACCACTAGCATAACCTCCAACACCAACAACCACATCAGGCTTAAACTCTCTGATGATGCTTTTAGCTTTCATCATGCTTTTAAACAACATGAAAGGAAACTTTAAATTCTGAAGTGTAAGCCTACGTTGCAACCCCATAATTGGTAAGCCAATAATTTCATAGCCTGCAGCAGGAACTTTTTCCATTTCCATTTTGCCTTCAGCTCCAACAAATAAAATTTCGGTGTGAGGGAACTTATTTTTTATAGCATTAGCTATGGCAATAGCCGGAAAGATATGACCTCCCGTTCCTCCTCCACTAATTATAATTTTATGTGTTTTCATTTCTTTTTTCCTTTAAATCGTTAATTTTTTACCGTTAACTCTTCTGTTCTTTTACTTACACTTAATATAATTCCTATTGCCAAGCAGGTAAACCAAATAGAAGTTCCGCCCATACTTACCAAGGGCAATGGCTGTCCTGTTACCGGAAAAAGATTTACAGCAACTGCCATGTTTATCATTGCCTGAAAAACCAAACTAAACGACAAACCAATGGCGAGCAAAGAGCCAAAGCTTGTCTCTGCTTTTTGGGCAATTTTTATTCCCCGAAAAAGCAATATCAGATAGAGCAGGATAACCCCCACTCCTCCTATTAAACTATATTCTTCTAAAATTATCGCATAAATAAAATCTGAATAAGGGTGGGGTAAAAAGTTACGTTGTGTACTTCCTCCCGGACCTTTTGGTGGCCAGCCGGTAGCAATAGCAATTTTTGCTTGGTCAGCCTGATAATTTCCTTCGGCAGAACCAGAAGAAAAAGATTCAATTCTCTTTACCCAAGTGCCTGCTCTTGGTAACAAATCGGGTTGAAATTTGGCTACTGCTAACATTATCACTAATAACGCAACACCAATTCCTACTAATGAAAAAATATATTTTATGTTAACTCCTCCCACAAACATTACTATTAAACTAGTTACAAAAAGCATTGCTGCTGTAGAAAAGTTGGCAGGCAATATTAATCCGCAAACCGCCAACACAGGGAACATTACTTTATAAAACGACTTGGTAGATGTTTTTACAGAGTCTTGATTTTTATAAAGAAAACGAGCCAAATACATGATTAAAGCCAATTTAGCTAAATCTGATGTTTGAAAAGTTTGGTTAATAACAGGAATAACCAACCACCTACTGGCTTCATTAATGTTTGCTCCGGTTATTAATGTCAACAACAACAATGGAATAGATAAAATTAATGCTATTTGCGATAGCCGAGAATAGTATTTAAAATGAATTTGATGAGCCAACACCATCAACACAATGCCTATAACTAAAATCACTACATGCTTAAAAAGGTAATAAAAAGTATCACCATCTTTATATTTATAGGCAAGGGTTACTATAGAACTATAGACAGCTAAAATAGATAAGATAGATAATAGCAGCACTACCAGCCATATTACCTTATCTCCTTTTATATATTTATCTACAACGTTCATTTATTTTGTTATTCTTCGCTGATATTTGAAAAATCTATTAATGACTTATCTTCACAAAAGCAAATTACATTATCAATTATTCTGTGGCTTTTTACTGCCAACTGAACTCCTTCTGAAAAACTATTCACAGCAAATAAAAGCACATTCCTTTCCTGAATTTCAGGAACAAAATCATTTAAATGCTCTCCAACCACCATTACATTCACTACTTTATTTTTCAATTGATTTTTTATCCAATTGATATTAGTTGAAAGCTTATCTTGAGCAATAATAATGGCTGTTTTATCTAAGTCAATAGATAAATTTCCTACTCCATTAGATGGTGCATGATAAAATGTTTGATTGCCTATTTGTGTTAAGTTTTGCATGATAATGTATGTTTTACAGTCCTTTTACAGCAGCTTTAAACTGTCTTCCTCTATCTTCATAGTTTTCAAACAAATCGAAACTTGCACAAGCAGGAGAAAGTAAAACAGTATCTCCTTTAGTTCCTAATCTGTAAGCCATATCTACCGCATCTTTAGCAGAAGCAGTATCAACAATAGTTGGAATAACATCTCCAAAAGCTTCATGGATTTTTTCGTTGTTAACTCCCAAACAAATAATTGCTTTTACTTTTTCTTTTACTAAGTCTTTAAGCATCTCATAATCATTGCCTTTATCAACACCACCAACAATCCAAATTACATTTTCTTGAAAGCTCTCTAAAGCATACCAAGTAGCATTTACATTAGTAGCTTTTGAATCATTTACAAATGCAATTCCATGAACCGTTAATACAGGCTCTAACCTGTGTTCTATGGTTTGAAAATCTGAAAGACTTTCTCTAATAATTTCTTTTTTTAATTCCAACACTCTTCCTGCAATGCCCGAAGCCATTGAGTTGTAAAAATTGTGTTTTCCTTGTAGTGCTAACGCTTGTAGTGTCATAGTTTGTTGTTTTTGATTTATGTTTAGTATTAATTTTTCATCTTTTATATAAGCTCCATTTTCCATTTCTTTCGTAATACTGAAAGGGTGCAACTGAGCTTTTAGTTGTTTTTTTTTTAATTGTTGTTGAATCAATTCATCATCATAGCAATAAATAAAATGGCAATTTTCATCTTGGTTTTGCGTAATTCTAAATTTTGATGCAGCATAATTTTCCAATTGATAATCATACCTGTCTAAATGATCGGGAGTGATGTTTAACAAAACTGCTACATCTACTTTAAAATCGAACATTCCGTCTAACTGAAAGCTGCTTAATTCCAACACATAAACATCCTTATCATCTTGAGCCACTTGCTTAGCAAAACTTTCTCCGATATTTCCAGCCAAACCCACATTTAATCCTGCTTTTTTCAACATGTGGTAAGTTAAGCTGGCAGTTGTCGTTTTTCCGTTGCTTCCCGTAATTCCAACTATTGTAGCATTGGTATATCTTCCCGCAAATTCAATTTCCGAAATCACATTTATACCTTTTTCTTTGAGCTTTACAATCAATTGAGCTGTATCTGGAATGCCAGGGCTTTTAATTACCTCCGTAGCTTCAAAAATTTTACTTTCGGTATGTTGATTTTCTTCCCATTCAACTTCAATATTTTTAAGAACGTCTTTGTATTTATCTTGTATTTTTCCTTTGTCCGACAAAAAAACCTGAAACCCTTGCTTTTTAGCCAAAATAGCTGCTCCAGTTCCGCTTTCTCCTGCTCCGAGTATGGTTATTTTAGATGAGGAGCCCCCTAATCCCCCTAAGGGGAACTTTTCCACCGCACTAAGCCAGTTAGAACCATTATTCTGATTGATATTTTGGTTAATTGTCATTAGTTATTTTTCACATTTCATTTTTTTCAGTTCTCTAAGTAGCCCCTCCTTCGGAGGGGTTGGGGAGGCTTCTATCTCAATTTAAGCGTTACAAAAGTTAATAGTGCCAGCATAATTCCTATAATCCAGAACCTAGCAACAATTTTAGCTTCATGCATGTTTTTCTTTTGAAAGTGATGATGAAGTGGTGCCATTAAAAACACTCTCCTTCCTTCTCCATATCTCTTTTTAGTGTATTTAAAGTAGCCCACTTGTATCATTACTGATAGGTTTTCAATAAGGAAAATACCGCACAACAATGGAATTAGTAATTCTTTTCTTACCGCTAAAGAAAACACCGCTATAATTCCTCCCAATGCCAAGCTGCCAGTATCTCCCATAAAAACCTGTGCAGGATATGAATTGTACCATAAAAAGCCAACACAAGCTCCAACAAATGCAGCAATAAAGATTACCAGCTCCCCAGAGTTAGGGATGTACATAATATTTAGATATTCAGCAAAAACAGTATTACCAGATACATAAGCGAAAATAGCCAGCGTAACACCTATAATTGCGGAGGTTCCTGTGGCTAGACCATCCAAACCATCTGTCATATTTGCCCCATTGGAAACAGCGGTGATAATTACAATAACTATTAGCACAAATAAAATTCCACCTAACAAATAAGAATGTTTACCTGCCCACTTCGTTAGTGATGCGTAATCGAACTCATTATTTTTAAAAAATGGAATGGTTGTTAATGTTGATTTTACTTCTTTCCAAGTGTAATTTTCAACAACTTTAGTTTCTACATCATTTTGAATTTCATAACTGATATGTGCGGGAGCGTTAGCATCCATCACTTTTTGTTTTACCACTACATCTTCATTAAAATAAAGGATGGTTCCCACAATAATCCCTACAATTACTTGCCCCATAATCTTAAACTTGCCTGCTAAACCTGCTTTGTTTTTCTTAAACACTTTAATATAATCATCAATAAAACCAATAAGACCTAACAAAATGGTAGAAACTATCATCAGAATGATGTAAATATTATCCAGCTTAGCAAAAAGTAAGGTAGGTATAAGAATAGAAGCCAATATAATTAACCCTCCCATAGTTGGCGTTCCTTGTTTTTTCATTTGCCCTTCCAACCCTAAATCTCTAACAATTTCTCCTACTTGCAACAATTGTAATCGTTGAATAATTTTCTTTCCGAATATCATGGAAATAACCAAAGAAACAATAACCGCCATAGCAGCTCTAAAAGAAATATATTCAAATACTCCCGCTCCGGGAAAATCAATTTGGTTTAGGTAGTTAAATAAATAGTAAAGCATGATAATAATTTTTAGGCGTTAGGTATTAGGCGTTAGGCGTTAGGCGTTAGTTATTTCTTTTTTAAAGATTTTATAAGTCCTGTTAATATTTTTGAGATTTCATCTGTTTTTTCAATTAAAGATGATTTCGTTTTATTGTCAATAAATTTTAATCTTACAGCTAAATGAAGCATTGAACGTACTTCACTACAAGAACCTTTAGAGTAGTATAGGAATTTTGAAAAATCAGCGTCTGAGCTTCTATCAAAACCTTCAGCTATATTGTTTGAAATAGATACAGAAGCTCTAGTTATTTGGTCTTTAAAACTATAATCTTTTAAATCGCCAAAAGCTACATATACTTCAACAGCCAAATCTTGAGCTTTTTGCCATCCTATTATGTCTTCAAATTTTTGTATCGCCATTTTT
>JAVVER010000012.1:0-45561 GCA_032251145.1 Vicingaceae bacterium
CTTTTAATAATTGGTACGCTTTAACACATAAATTCTCATTACTATTTCCAGGTATTTCTATTCCTGATGAAGAAAATAAAACATTGTCATTTTCTGTATTTAGAACAATTTCTAAAATATCCTTAAGTTGAAAAATAGGATAAAAAACACTTTCTATATTGTGAAAGCCATCAGGTCTTTTCTCAACAACATTGAGCCCTATGTTAATTTTTGCATTAGGAAATACTATCATAAAGGAAATAAATTATATCCTAAAACATGTGTTTTTCTGCATGGTAGGAAGACCTAACTAAAGGCCCACTTTCTACATATCTAAAGCCTAATTTCAGCCCTATCTCTTTGTATTCAGCAAATTGAGCTGGTGTAACAAAATCTTTAACCGTCAAATGTTTAGGTGTTGGTTGTAAATATTGTCCTAAAGTTAATATATCACAACCTGCATTTACTAAGTCCTGCATTGTTTCTATCACCTCTTCTCTAGTCTCTCCTAAGCCTAACATTACACCAGATTTAGTTCTCATTCCGCCTTCTTTTAATCTTTTAATTACTTCTAAACTTCTATCGTATTTAGCTTGTATTCGTACTTCTTTAGTTAATCTTCTTACAGTTTCTAAATTATGTGAAACTATTTCAGGTGCTACATCTATAATTCTTTGTAAATTATCCCACTTACCTTGAAAATCGGGAATTAAGGTTTCCATTGTTGTTTGCGGACTTAGTTCTCTAACTTTATTTACTGTTTCCACCCAAATTATAGATCCCCCATCTTTTAAATCATCTCTATCTACAGAAGTAATCACACAATGTTTTACATTCATTAGTTTAACTGAATTAGCAACTCTAAGGGGTTCTTCAAAATCTGCAGGTAAAGGGCGCCCAGTTTTTACAGCACAAAAACCACAAGATCGGGTGCATATATTTCCTAAAATCATAAAAGTAGCTGTTCCTGCCCCCCAGCATTCTCCCATATTAGGGCAATTTCCACTTTCACAAATAGTATGTAATTTATGTTCTGAAACAATTTGCCTTACTTTTGTATATTCCTGTCCCGTTGGTAATTTAACCTTTAGCCAACTTGGTTTTTTAATTTTACTAAATCCAACTGGTTTTTCTTCTTCTTTAATCATCTCTCCATTTAATATTTTCAATTCTTACTAAAATTTAATTGGTACTTTTAGAGCCAAACGAAAAGGTTACATATAAATTTATAAGCCAATTTCTATTTAGTTCATTTGCCATCATTGGTAATTTTTGTAAAAACAAATCTGTTTTAATTCCTACTTCTAAAGCATTTAAGTTTTCTGCTTCTCTAGCCGATTCAAAATTTAAACCAGCTTTTAAAAAAACGCCAGGAATAAATTTCCCTCCAAATAACCCTCTCATTGCTGGACCTTTTCCTATAATATCGTTCTGAGTATGTTTTTCAGGGTCATATCTTTCAAACCTTGTTTCAATTAATTCTTTTTCTTCGTTAAAAAATAATACTTCTAAATAAATTGGTTTTGCATAAGCAAAAGTAATTCCTGTATTATATATTAAAGCAACTGCAATGCCTCTAACGCTTTGTTTACTAATAAAAGTTTTATGATTACCTACACTACCTCTAAATAAAAACATCGTATTTAATTTTCCAAAAACATAACCGTTAGAGTTGTCAAAAACAGAAGTAAATGTTTTAATTTCTTTCGGATGTTTTAGCCCTACAATTTCACCTTCAAATGTTCTTCTTGTAAAACCAGATGTGTACATTCCATATCTATAATTAAACCCCCACCCTGTTGTATGTATAATTAAACCATAAGCTTGTTCACTTTTATATATTGTTCTAGCTTCTTCAAAAATTGTTTCTTGAGCTACTAAGTTTAATGAGGTTAAACTAAAAAAAATAAGAAATGCTATTTTATATTTTTTTTTCATAAGGTATAGCAAAAATAATAATAAAAAAATTGCCAACTTTACAAGAAGTAGTTAATTTGTAAAAACATCAATTTATTATGCCGACATCTAAAATTATATATAAAGGAGAATTAAGAACTGAAGCTGTTCATTTATATTCTAATCACAAAATTATTACTGACGCTCCTTTAGACAACCAAGGGAAGGCTGAATCTTTTTCTCCTACAGACTTAGTTGCAACTGCTCTTGTTAGTTGCATGTTTACCATTATAGGAATTAAAGCTAGAGATGGCGGTTTTTCTATTGAAAATGCATCAGCAACTGCTACAAAAATAATGGCTGATAAACCTAGAAAAATACAAGAAATTAGTATTGAATTTGATTTTACCAATCATCATTACTCTGATAAAGAAAAGAAATTGATTGAAAACTCAGCAAAAACTTGTCCTGTGGCACTAAGTTTAGCTAAAGACATAAAACAAACCTTAGTCTTTAATTTCTAACACTTCTTTAACCTCACTTACAGAAATTGACCCGTGAGAAGCATGGTAAAGACATTTGTTATTTTTTAAAACAAGCAATTGTGGAGATTCGTGTTGCACATCAAAATCTGCCGCAATTTGATTAGAAATTTCTCTGTACTTAATTAAATCTAAATAATAAAGCGGTACTCTATTCTCATCTATATCCCATGTGGTTGACAGCTTAAGTTTTGCCATCATGCTTACAGGGCATCTAGTGCTATGTTTAAACACAGCGACAGCATAGCTTTCCTCATTTGAGGCGTCCACCATGTTATTATAATCAGAAAGTGTTTCGAGTTTATGCCAGTTCATAATTGAGACTAAACAAATACTAAGCAGCTACTTTTGTTGACTTAACGTCAGTTTTTCCATAAGCAGGACAAGTACCATGACTTTTACAAGAAGAATAAAGTAATGCCAATAGAAATAAAGAAGCTAGAGTTAATGCGAATTTTTTCATGCGAGTTTTCTTAATTTTGAATTACAAACATAATAAAAATATTTTTACTTAGTTTTCTTTTTTATTAATAATTTTTCAATTTGAAAATATTTAAATCCTCTAAACCCCATAAAAAACAATGATAAACGTCATATTAAGCCCCTCGTGGAAAAAATTATTATCGAGTGAAATTAATGCTCCATATTTTGCTGATTTATTGCATTTTTTAGCTGATGAAAAGAAAAACCATCGTATATTCCCTCCCGAAAAAGAAATATTCAATGCTTTTAACCTTACTCCTCTAGAAAAAATAAAAGTAGTAATCATTGGTCAAGACCCTTATCATGGAGTTAGTCAGGCCCACGGACTTTGTTTTTCTGTGAATGATGGTGTAAAATTTCCTCCATCTTTGAAAAACATTTTTAAAGAACTACAAAGTGATTTAGAAATTCCAATACCTCTTTCCGGCAACTTAACCCATTGGGCAGAGCAAGGTGTTTTTTTACTTAACAACACCCTTACTGTTAGAGAGAAAACACCCACTTCTCATCAAAAAAAAGGTTGGGAAGAATTTACTGATGCCGTTATAAAATTAATTTCCGAACAAAATTCGGGAGTAATTTTTTTACTTTGGGGAAGTTTTGCTCAATCGAAAGAAAATTTAATTGATACCACTAAACACCTTATTTTAAAAGCAGCTCACCCCTCTCCTTTTTCTGCTCATAGAGGTTTTTTGGGATGCCAACATTTTTCTAAATCCAACGAAATCTTAAAAAAACAAGGGTTGAAAAAAATTGATTGGAAAATTGATTAACAATCCTAACTTTTCTTTTCTTTTTATTTTTTTCTCTTTGACACAAATTTTCACAAATTGATGACCGCCAAAGGTATTATTTTGTGAAAATTCGCATTAAAAAATGAACAGTTGAGTAATTGTTGTTTTATTATAAATGTAGGTATTTTATTTCTTTATTATTTTCCATTGTGAAACTTCTTTATCAGCAATTATGGAAAGATAATAAATACCTGCTGAATAACTTTCTAAGTTAATATTGAAGTTGGTAATCGTTTCTTTTCGGTTAATTATCGTTTTCCCTTGGTTATCAATTACCAAAATTTGAAAAGAAGTGTTGGTTATGTTGGTTTCATTTGGCAAGATAGTAACATCAAGATTGCCTTTGGTAGGATTAGAAGTAAGCCTAACTTCCATTACTCCATTTTTACTAATGTGTTCATTTTGATGTGTTGAATCGGTTGTTGCTCCTCGCATATTAGGGTTGCCAATTGTTATAACTTCTCTTTTAACTCGATTTCCTGACGCATCATACGAATAGCGAACGTCTTGAGCGATACTGTTAATACTAAACATAAGTAATGTAAAGCTAACTAAAAATAATTTTGCTGTGTTCATATTGTTTTTTTTAGTGAATAATGTTTTTTATTTTGTAGTTTAAAGCCTGAGTTCATTTTATTAAAATTTACCAGTATAAATACTGATATAATTTATACTACACTCCTTTATATTATAAATATAGATATCCTTACCATGAATAGTTTTGGGATATTTAAAGTTAAAATAGATTACAGTATCCCCCGCCTGAATAATTTCTTTCTCCTTTATATATTCATGAAATTTTTTCTTCTGAGTTAATCTGTAAACAATATCAACATAGGGGACTATATTATCAATTTCTGAATTGGAGCATATATTTTTTGGTAACTGATAGGTATAATTTTTATGCAGTTTATTGCCATGACCAACAACCAAAAGTTTTTCAGATTTTTTTATCCTTTTAACTTTAGTTTCATTATCAAAAAGATAATCCTTATGTCTATAACACCCTAAAATACAAATTATTAGAAATAAAAAAAGAATATGATATATGTTTTTATTACCGGCCAAACCAATACGTAATATGATTATACAAATTAAAACTGTGTGAGCTTCCAGCATTAATCCCATGAGGAGAAGCATAATTTGAATTATATGCTGCATTTGGATTAGCGTAATTTGCTCTGTAATAAGAACCTGATTGTGAAGCAGGAAGAGAAGCTGCTCTATTATTTGTTAATGTGTAAACATTATTATGTCCATATACTTTATATCCATAACCGCTGGTCTGGGCATCTATTGGAATTTTTGACATATCTGTGGGACCAAAATATTCATTTCCTAATCCAAAACGAGCATGAGTGTGTGATTCATAAATAGTATTGGCTGGTGCTGCACCCAAATTAACCTTACCACCAAAAGGTCGTCCATAACTCATTCCACTTACACCACCATTAGATAATTCATACCATCCAGCTTCCATTTCCCAAAAATTAGCTCTTCCAATAGCTCCACTTACTCTGCGATACCCTCCATAATTCAAATTCCCATTATAATTTGTTTTATAATTTATATAAGTACTTAATTCGTAAGTTCCAAGCCCCATTGCTCCTCCTATAAGAGCATTCCCTAAAGCCTGTTCATGACTACCACCATATAACCTAGACCCCACATATCCCGAGGTTGCTCCGCCTGCAAATGCTCCCCCCGCACCTCCTACAGCACCCCCAACAAATCCACCTGCTCCACCTGCAACAGCCCCATATAACATCCCTTGCCCTACATTACCACCACTAAGTGCAGTAAATCCACCTCCTGAAATTGCACCTGATGCAGCACCACCAACTAAAGCTCCTGTTGCTGAAGCTCCAGCAAAATTAGCTCCAGCTATAGCCCCTCCAGCTGCACTACCAATACTTCCTGCAGCTCCACCAAGTACCACCCCACTTATAATGTGTCCAGCCATAGACAATCCTGTTGCACCGCTTGCCTCTCCAATTTTATAACCAGTATGAGCCCCAATCATAGCCCCTATAATTATCGGCATCCAAACAATCTCTCCACTCGGATCAGTAAATTTTAGTGGATTATTCAACACATAGCTGTAGCGGTTAAAGTTTTGGGTAAAAAAGGGGTCTTGCACAAAGTTGTCGGGGCTAAGCATACGCCCTAACACAGGATCGTACATTCTGCCATTCATATTAATCAGGGCAAATTCGGGCAAGTGTTCGTGAGAAGTGTAGCCTCTCCACAACCAATTAGGGTTGTTGGTGGGTAGGTTGCTGTATGTCCAATCTTGTGGGTTGCGGTTTCTGCCCCACGCATCAAAATTTTGTTCGGCAACTATGCTTCCGTTAGCATCGGTAAGGGTTAGTAAGGAGCCTAAATAATCGGTATAAGCATAATAATACGTTCCTGTTCCGTTTTCTATCACATAAAGGGCTGCTAATCCATCGCCACCATTAATGTAATGAACCTCAGTTGCAACATTGTTGGCATCGAGCTGTTTTTCGTAATTTCCATTAAAAAAACGAGTATAAACAGTGCTTCCGTTTTCTGTTAGTTCGGTTTTTATTCGTTCGTTGTTGGCATTGTAGGTAAACAGTAAGTTAAAATCGTTTTCGGTTATAGAGGCGGTTTTGTTGGCAGTGGTATAGGTAATGTCTTGCTGCATCAAACTAATATCAGCAGTAGGGTTATCCACCTCCAATACCGCATTTACTTTTGCGTTGGAGTAGGTATAATTACCTGCATCGGTTTTAGCAAGAATGTTACCATTGTTGGCATAGTTTTGTTGCAGTTGTATTACGCCATTAAGTTGGGTTTGTGTAAGTCGGTTTAAGTTGTCGTAAGTAAATTCTTCTAGCAGTCCTTTAGTTAAATCTTCCCTGCTTAACAAATTACCATTTCGGATATCAAAATTAAAAGTCAAATGCTGTATCCCTGCTGTTTCAATTGTTTCAGGTAAACCAAATTCATTAAAAGTTTTGGAGGTGGTTACTCCATTTCCTAATTTATACTGTGTGTATTGGTTAAAAGCATTAACATCTTGAGCTTCCCAAATAATGTCTGAGTTAGTTGCGTCTATTACTTTTGTAGGAAAACCAACGCCATTGTATTGGTTTATCGTTTTAAAACCAGAAGGGTAAGTGGTGGAAGCAATATTATTAAAAGCATCATATGTTATCACTGTTGTAAATGATTCATTTCCAATAGCATCAGTTTGTTCGGTAATTCTGTTTAGGTTATCGTAAATAAGGTTGGTGCTTGTTCCGTTGGTATTTGTAAGTGTTTGCAACTGGTTTAATCCATTTCCATTGGTTACGTAGGTATAGGTTGTTGTACCTTCCAAATTTGTTTTAGTGGTAATTCTTCCCAACACATCGTAAGTCAACGTAGTTTGTTTTTGATTGGCATTGGTTTGTTTGGTAAGTTGGTTAAAATTAGTGTATTCATAGGTTGTAGTACCTGCATTTTTATCAATGAGTTTGGTTTGGTTGCCCAACAAATCGTATTCTGAACTTACCATGGTTACACCATCTAATTTCACTGATTTTTGAAGTCCTGAGCTAAAATAGTCATAAGTGAGTGTTCCTCCTAAATCAGTAGCTTCAATAATTAATCCGGTAGCATCTTTAGTAGTGCTAGTTGAGGTGTTGTCGGGTAAAGTTATGGTAGTGGTTAATTTTTCAAATCCAAATAAATAGTTTGTAGTGGTTGTTCCTGCTGAGTTGTGCGAAGAAACAAGTCGGTTTAAATTATCATACGTTTGGGTAGAAATTATAGGAACATCGCCTTCAAAAAATGGAGCGGTTATGGTAAACATATTTCCTCTTTCGTCATAACTGGTAACTCCGACTATTTTTTTGTTAAATCCATTAACTTCAGTTTTTCTTTTTCTGCCTAATCCATCAAACCAAACTGTTGTTGTTGGGCTACCCGAAACATCCGTAACACTTTTAAATATTGAATTTTCAACAGTAGTTGGAGTTCCATTCATTCCTCCACCAATGTCCCAAATTAATTGAGTTTCTGTTGTTATTCCTCCTGGTTCTATTTTTCGGATGGGTCGTCCAAAAGCATCATATTCATTAAGTGTTGTAAGTCCATCTATACTTGTTGAGGTTAAAGGTACTCCCCATTTTGCATCGTAGCTTATAAAAGCCGACTGCCCTAATACGTTGGTTATTACTTCGGGATACCTTCCTTTGGTATCATACGTCATTGCAGTGCTTCTACTGGCAGCATTTGAAGTGCTTATGGTTTTATTTGTATTATTTCCAAAAGCATTGTAAGAAAAAGTGGTGGAAATTTGAAATGGAGTGCCCACATTTTCTGTTTTTAACGTAACATATCCTTCATTGTTATATTGAAATTCAATTGTTTTAGAAAATGCTGCATTGCCAGTACGAGTTATTGTTGCGGTTGAAGAAATTAAACGAGCAGGTATATGTGTGCCAAACTGATCATACTGATTTACAACGGCAATGGTTTCGATGTTTCCCTTGGTGGTGTTGGTTGTCATTATATTTCCAAAAGCATCGTAGGTAAAATTAGAAGTAACGGTATGATTCAACAAAAAATCCGTTGAAGTAATGGTTTCATTTTGAGATAAAAAGAACATAAAACCTCTTATATTACTCACTTGAGCTGTAAAACGAGGTGCTATGGTATTAACAAATGTATTTTCAGATATAGGTGTGCCATTTATTAAGAAAACCGCTTGTTTTTTAGGTACAACGTGAAAATAAACATTATCAAATTCAAATTCAGTTACTAATTTTCTATTCTGAATAACATTACTATTACTTATTTTTGCAAACCCCAAAAATCCCTTACCTGTGCGATGAAATTTTGCGCCTTCATAAAAATAAGAAGTGGTTGCTACCCCACCTATTCCATCAGGTGTTTCAACCGCAGAAACAACATACAAAGGAGCTTGAATATCAGAAACGGGAAATTGAGCATTGTTTTCTTTTGCATACACTATTTTTCCTTGACTATTGGTTAATGGATGATACTCAAACTGGGTTGTATTATTAAATCCATCTTTTATTATTTTGGATAGTTTTAATTTTGTATTAGTAAATGTGAGGTGTGTTTTGTTTAGAAGGTTTGGAATAGAAGATCCAGTATTTTTTATAAAAATATCATTACTACCATTACCATCAAAATCAGCAAATTCGAAAGTAGGACTATTAAACCCTTCATTGATAAAGTAAGATTGCTGGTTAAATTTTGTGCCATTACTATAAAATATATCATAATAGGTAGGTCCAATAGGCCCACCATTCGAATTAAAAGAAGATTTTCGGCTTCTGATAATGTCAGCTTTTCCATCGCCATTAAAATCTAACACAAAATAATCGTATCCTTGTTTAAATGCTCCAATAGTTAATCCGGCAATAGATGTTACTGGAATTGCAGGTTCGTACTTTTTTCCAGAAGAGTAATGAATAAAAAAATCAAACCCATTAGAAGTAAGCACGTCTGTCTTTCCATCGCCATTAAAATCTCCAAAACGATTAAAATTAACACGAGAGGGGATGAAAGGATTGGTATAAATTTCTTGCATTGGGTTTCCTCCAAAAAAATTATTAAACGTAAAAATGGTAGCACCAGAATTTGTGCCATTTCTCCATGTTAGAATGTCTGTTTTTCCGTCACCATTAAAATCTATAGGAACGAAATTAGAAAAATCAAGATTGAAAGCAGTTGAATTATTAATATCCTTATATTGAGTACCAATAAATTTGGTATTAGTTCCATTAATACCTCCAAGAAAGTGTATTTCCCAAAAATAATTAGAATTTACTTTTTTATGAACAAACACATCTATTTTACCATTTCCTTCAAAATCACCTAAAACGATAGAATGATCAAATATAGATGCATTTACTTGAATAGGGTCTCCTATAACAAAATCATTTCCTATAGAATAATAAGGTGTGTAAGTAAAAGAAGTAGAGGCACTGTTTGTACCACCTAATAACATATCTTCCAAGCCATCACCATTTAAATCTATGGATTCTATGCCTGCGTTTCTGGCAGCAAGTTGTGATCCAGGTTCTAAAGGGTCGAAAGGAAAAAAATTAGCTGGTAAAGCACCATTACTAACCACTTCATTAAAAGTACCATTACCTTGGTTGATATAAAGTTTATAATTTTGAAAAGTTTTAACCGTACCTGTTCCTTGTGGATTAGGAAGAAAAACAAATGTGAACGCAATTAAATCAGCTAAACCATCTCCATTAAAATCGCCTGAACGATATTCTGCATTCTGAATAGGTACTCCCGAAGGTGTTAAATTAAGATTAGAAGGAACACCTATTTCTTTATAATTGATTAAGGTGCTGTTTAATTGAGACCCATCACTACCAAGTTGAACAATTTCATTGAGGTAACTATAAAGATGATAATCATAATTAAATTGATAGGTTTTTACGATGTTTCCTTCAGCAAATATTTCAATAGAACGAAGAATTTCATCATTGGTTAATTCCACATCATCATAATAGCTTTTATCTATATCTTCTTTTGTACTATAGTTAAATTTAATTTTATTGTAGGGCTGTAATCCTGTCAACGAATTGCCTGTATAGTTAATTTCTACAATGTGATTGTTTGCATAAGTATAAGTAATAAAGTTGCCATAATTGTCTGTAATTTTAGCAATATTCCAAAAAAGGTTGTCATATCTTGAATTAAGTGTTGTTCCATATTCTATTGTTAATCCTTCTTTAGTTTCTAAAATAAAACCACCTCCTGTGGCAAATGCTATTTTTTCATACGTTTCATTTTCAAACTGTAAGGTATTAAAATTAAATGCATTTCTGCTAAATCGTTTTCCATCTAACTCAAATTGATCTCCAGCCGTGCTTCTTGTTATAGGCGAAACATTTGTTTGGTGATGATACGTTGAGGTGGTTCTTGCAATTCGAGAAAGACCTCCTATACCCCAACCAACCCCCATAATACCACTCCTAATATTTTGACTGTTGTAGTTTAACGATAAGCTGGGTGCTAAATTATTTGTGCCTGGTGGCAACTGAATTTCTATAGTATATGTGCCAGCACCAGTTGCTGAAACAGAATGATTGCCTTGAATCGCTCCCACAGGTAAAGCGGTATTAATTACTCGTTCATCAAACATTTCATCAGATATGCCTGTATAGGTGTTTTGAAAAGCAAAGTCAGATATATCTATAAAAGAGTGATTCCTTTTTGTTGCAGAAGGTGTGAATTTATATCCAGCTAAAAATTTAATGTTTTTTGATGCCTTATGAACAACATTACTTCCTGTTTCGTCTGTGTGAAACACTAAATGAGTTTGTGCATTTAGTATGCTGAAAAACAGGATGATTAAACACAGTATAAAGTATTTTAAACCAACCTCTCTTCGTATAAAAAGCAATTTTTTCATTATTAAGAGGATTAGTGATTAATACTTACTTTTAGTCTCTCATTTTCAATTTTTAATAGTTCAATTTGTTTGCTAAGTTCAATAACATAAAGTGTTAATTCCTCAATTTTTTCCATTTGTTTTACCTGCATTTCTCCTACACTCATTCCTTTTTCTTTTATTTGTTTCGCTGTTGGTATGTTTGGTAAATGTTTGTTTTTGGTAATGTATTTTTCTAACTCAACTAATGACATTAATTTATAACTGTTATCAAAAACATAATCAGGAAAATCTTCTTTTAAAGCTAAATCTAACTCCGTTGCCCATATATGTCCATCACTTAATATTCTAAACACGTCTTTACCACTTGTATTGTCTTTTATTGAGATGGTTTTTAACATTGCTGGGGCATTTTGTTCAATAATGACACTTCCATCCCCTTTAACAACAAATACATTTTGATTAGTGCTTTGGTCAGTTACCGAATAAGCAATAGTATTAGGATTATTTACCATATTTTTTATACCATATTTTAGGGTAATAGAAGTAGGATGGTCATTTTGCAATAAAATACCAGTACGATTTACAGGATTGACAATACTTAACATATTTATAGTAGTTGGAGCTACATTTACCCCTAAATTTCCTTGGAAAAACCCATCACCTGCAACTTGAAGAGTACTCACAGGGTTGTTAGTGCCTATTCCTACTCTTGCCGGACAATCAATACCCGTATAAAGTATGCCATAAGTGGGAGTAGAACTAGCACTCCAAATAGGCAAGTTAACATTCAGACCACTAGATAAACAAGTACTTGGAGAAGTGTAAATACTTTCTAATAATCCACTTTTATCTGTACTTATAATCTTTCCCTGATTATCTACTTTTAAAAACACTTCTTTAGGTGGCCCAGAATTTATAGGTGGTTTTTCTTTAAATTTATCTAAAAATACATCCCCCGAAAACTTGGCAGCAGTATCTTCCAACAATCTAAAACTTTCAATGTTGTTTCGTTTAAAAACTAAGTCAACATTATTGATTGTGCCAACAAATTTATTAGTGTCAGCATTATTATTTCCTGTTAATTTCCATTGCCCTTGTGCATTAGGATTGCTATTCGGGTTTTGTCCATAAGCAATAGCACTAAAAGAAAACATAGCAAAGGCACAGATTAACGATTTATGTATTGAAGCATTGAAGCATTGAAATGTTTTCATAGGCTATATCTTTAAAGATGAGTAACAAAGATAAAATAACTTTTTGAAAGAGCAATTTTTTTTGAGTATTTTTGGAAAGAAAAGAATGAAGTGTTAGAAATTAGTGTAATTCTGAATAAGATTTTTCGTTCCGAAGCATTAGGAATAGAAACTTGAGTTAATAATCTAATTTATAAGCTACAACCTATAAATATCAATAAATTATCAACCATCCATTTTGCCTAATTGAAATTTAAACGAACATATTTATTACTTTCTTTTTTAATTGTTTTTGGATTTTCAAAAGCTCAAAATAAAAAAGTTACTGTAATTTTTAATGACACTATTCTTTCCTTAAAACAACAAAAAGAACTTATATCAACGAGTACAAGCAGTAGTCTTATTAACCTTAATGCTGCTATTAAAAACATTACTACACAACTTTACCAAAATGCCTACTTAACAGCACATATTGATAGTATTATTACAGACTCCACTGCTTTTATGCTCCATTATCATTTGGGAAAACAAATTAAATGGGCCAACCTTACTACCAAAACTATTGATGAAGGAATTTTAAGCAAAATTGGTTTTAGGGATAAAATCTACAACAACAGACCTTTTAATCAAAAGCAATTAAAACGTTTTTTTGACAAAGTAATTTCTTTTTATGAAAATCATGGCTACCCCTTTGCTTCTATCCAGTTAGATAGCGTTGAAATTACCAACTATAACCTATCTGCCAATTTATCCATCAACAAAAACCAATTGTATAAAATAGACAGTGTTGCTATAAAAGGAAATGCAACTGTTTCTGATGATTATATTAAAAACTATATTCGGATTAATGATGAAGATATTTACAACGAAGAATTAATAAAAAAGATAAACACCCGAATTAAAGAAATTCCTTTTGTGGAAGAGCAAAACCCTTCTAAAGTTATTTTTAATGAAGAAAGTGCTTACGTGTTGTTAGTGCTTAAAAAGAAACAAGCCAACAGGTTTAATGGAATTTTAGGTATA
Organism: Vicingaceae bacterium; assembly: GCA_032251145.1. Taxonomy (GTDB): domain Bacteria; phylum Bacteroidota; class Bacteroidia; order Flavobacteriales_E; family Vicingaceae; genus BRH-c54. The sequence continues at coordinate 13,313 of JAVVER010000012.1, forward strand.
GTCCCTGACGAAACTGGAAAAGTTAGGCTAAATGGAGACATAAAACTAAACCTAATGAATTCATTTAAGCGTGGGGAAGAAATTTCGTTCAATTGGAGATCCATGCAAAACAATTCACAAGATTTAAAGCTGAGTACCGCTTATCCTTTTTTGTTCAACAGTCCTTTTGGAGCCGAATACCAACTTAATTTATACAAAAGAGATAGTACTTATATTGATGTTTTCAATAAAATTGGGATAAGGTATATTCTGAAAGGAAATAATTATTTTAATGTATTCTATCACAACAAAAGTTCTAGTTTATTATCTCAAAAAGGTTTTGAAACCCTAACCGTTTTACCAGACTTTGCTGATGTTTCTACTCAACTTTACGGAATTGGAATTGTTTATGACCAATTGGACTATATCCATAATCCAAGGAGAGGTTTTAGTATTACTGTAAATGGTTCATTGGGAAATAAAAAAATCTCAAAAAACCCGCAACTTAACGAACAGTTGTATGACGGCATTAATTTGAAAACCAATTTATATACCGCTCAAGCAAATTTGGCGTTGTATATCCCTATAAAAAAGAGGAGTGTTATTAAAATAGGTACTCAAAACGGATATACTTACAACGAGAATTTATTTGAGAATGAAATGCTTAGAATTGGTGGTTTGCACACCTTAAGAGGTGTAGATGAAGAATCTATATTTGCTTCTTTTTACAGCATACAAACAATAGAATATCGGTTTATTTTAGAACAAAATTCATTTTTATATTTGTTTACAGATGGTGCGTTTTGGGAGAAAAGAACTGCTAATGCTTATACCCTAGACAGACCTTATAGTTTTGGTGTAGGGATGAATTTTGAAACTAATGCTGGAATATTTTCTATAAGTTATGCTGTGGGCAAACAATTCGACAATCCTGTTCAGTTTAGGTCGGCAAAAATTCACTTTGGTTTTATCAACTTTTTTTAATGATTAAATTGTTAATTTTGTTGTCCTAACCATTATACTGTTATGCAAAACATCATCAATCCAATCTATTTATCACAAGAAAAAATAGAACAATTAAAACAAGATTTTAATACTGCTAAACCTTGTAAGTATATTGTTTTGCCTAATTTCCTAACAGAAGAATTAGCTACCACATTATATGAGAATTTCCCTAAAATTGATACCTTAAATGTAAAAAGAAAAAGTATCAACGAAAACAAATCCGAAGATTATCATTTTGATCGTTTCCATCCTGCTTTTAGCGATTTAAAAAAAGTAGTTGGTTCTCCTGAAATGTATCAATTTATGGAAACCATTACAGGGATTGAAGGGCTTAGAACTACCGATGATTCGTTGGGTTCGGGTGTTCATCAAGGGCAAAATGGAAGCTATGTTGATGTGCATATTGATGTGAATTATAATCCTGCTAAACATTTATGGAGAAGAATTAATTTATTGGTTTATTTAAACAAAAATTGGAAACCAGAATATGGTGGAGACCTAGAATTGTGGGATAAAAAGATGACACAATGCGAAGCTAAAGTGCCATGTGATTTTAATAGAGCTGTTATTTTCTTAACCGATGAAAATTCACCTCATGGCTATTCAAAAATAACTATTCCTGAAGGAGAAACAAGAAAATCTTTTTACACGTATTATTTTACCGAGGTAGGCGAAGGTTTTAACTACAGTGATTCCCGTTTTGTTTCTCGTCCAGATGATTCTACTATGAAAAAATTAGCTACTTCCATAAAAGAACCTTTAAAAATTACGGCTAAACGAATATTAAATGCTATTGGCGTAAAATCATTGGATTTTCAAGATAAGAATAAGAAAAAATAAGCATGATTGCAACAACTCCCCAACCACCTTATTACGCTGTTATTTTTACTTCTACAAAAACAACTACAGACGAAGGATATAATGAAATGGCAGACAAAATGATTGCTTTAGCTGCTAAACAAGAAGGTTTTTTGGGAGTAGAAGCTGCAAGAAATGAAATAGGCATTACGGTTTCTTACTGGAAAGATGTAACATCAATAAAAAAATGGAAAGAAGTCTCCGAACATAAAATAGCACAAGAAAAAGGCAAAACCACTTGGTACAAATCCTTTAAAACCAGAATTGCTAAAGTAGAAAGAGATTACGAGTTTCATAAGACTAACTATAAAGACTAAAAAGAAATTAAAAATAATGGCAAAGAAAAAACGATTTTCAAAAGAATCTATCAAAAAAGCGATGCGAGTTTTTCGCTTTATAAAACCTTTTAAAGTACCTTTTATTATTGGTCTGTTGGTGCTATTTATCTCAAGCATTACCACCATGGTTTTTCCAAAAGTATTGGGAGATTTAATAGACTCTGTAAATGCCGATGATGCAAATACAGTAAATACGTTTACTATCTTATTGGTAGGAATTTTCTTAGTTACCGCAATCCTATCTTTCCTAAGAGTATATTTATTTGGGTTAGTTACCTACAAAGCCCTTGCTTTACTAAGAATGACTACCTACAAACACTTAATTTCCTCACCAATGAGTTATTTCTCTAAAAGACGTGTGGGAGAATTAAGCAGTAGAATTACTTCTGACATTGCCTTATTGCAAGATACTTTTACAACCACCATAGCTGAATTCTTACGTCAGTTTATTACTATTCCTGTGGGAATGTTCTTTTTACTCTTCATTTCCTTTCGACTAACTGTTTTTATGATAGCTGTAATTCCTATTGTAGCAATTATTGGTGTGTTTTTCGGAAAATACATTAAAAAACTATCTAAAGAAGCTCAAGATGATATTGCCGATTCTAATACTGTTGTGGATGAAACTTTACACGGAATAGCTAGTGTTAAAGCTTACGCCAACGAATTTTTTGAAATTCTTCGCTATAAAAAAAGCATAGACAGCTCTGTAAATACTTCTATAAAAAGAGCCTTATGGAGAGGAGTTTTTATTGGTTTAGTCATGTTTGCTGCTGGTGCTGCAATTGTTTCTATTATTTGGTACGGCTTACATATGGTTCAAAATGAAGTTATTACTTTAGGAGAATTACTTTCTTTTGCCATTTATTCTGCTTTATTAGGATTTTCATTTGCTGGTGCTGCCGATTTATTTTCGCAATTGCAAAAAGCTATTGGAGCAACAGAAAACCTAATGGACATTTTAGATGAAACAACTGAAAATGTTACGCTTGAAGAAACTCCAGAAATTAAAATTGAAGGGAATTTGGTTTTCAATAATGTTTGTTTTTCTTATCCTTCTCGTAGAGATATTCAAGTATTAAAAGGTATTACTTTTAATGTAGAGCAAGGAAAACAAATTGCTATTGTTGGCCCTTCTGGTTCTGGAAAATCTACCATTGCAGGATTAATTTTTAGATTCTACGACCCTGAATCGGGCGAAATTTCTATCGATGGTAAAAATATTAATGATTATGCGCTATCTCAAATTAGGAATCAAATGGCAATTGTACCGCAAGAAGTAATGCTTTTTGGAGGAACCATTAAAGAAAATATAGAATACGGAAAACCCAACGCAACAGACGAAGAAATTTTTGAGGCAGCTAAAAAAGCCAATGCCCTAGAGTTTATTGAAAGCTTCCCAGAAAAATTTGAAACCTTGGTTGGCGACAGAGGAATTCAATTATCTGGAGGACAAAAACAACGTATTGCTATTGCCAGAGCTATTCTTAAAGATCCTTCTATTTTAGTATTAGATGAAGCTACAAGTGCTTTAGATTCTGAAAGTGAAAGGTTAGTACAAGAAGCATTAGAAAGATTAATGGAAGGAAGAACTTCTATTGTTATTGCTCACCGACTATCCACCATAAAAAAGGCAGACACTATTATTGTACTAGACAACGGTAAAATAAAAGAGAAAGGTACCCACGAAGAATTAGTGAAAAAAGAAAATGGAATTTATAAAAATTTAAGTACTTTGCAACTGACAGCGGTATAGAAGCCCACCCAAACCCTCCCGAAGGGAGGGAGTTTTTAAACCAACCTCAAACATCAAACTTTAAACCTGAAACCAAGAATATATGAAATTAAAATCACTTACTCCCAACCTAATGGTAAACGATGTAGAAGAAACCATCGAATACTACACAGATATATTAGGGTTCACTTTATTAAAAACGGTTCCTGAAAAAGGAGAGTTAGACTGGGCAATGGTTAAACGTAACGACATTGTATTAATGTTTCAATCTAAAAAAAGTTTAGCTCACGAATTGCCAAGATTAAAAGGTAAAAAACCAGGTGGTGGATTAACACTATACATACAAGTAGATAGTATTACCGAACTTCACGAAGAGTTATACCACAACGAAGCTGAAATTATCTCCGATTTAGAGAGTACCTTTTACGATACTATAGAATTTACCATAGTAGATGTTAATGGTTATATTTTAACTTTTTCTGAGGAGAAGTAATTGAATTGAAAATTTGAGATTAGAAATTTGAAATTATTTAACACAATCAACTAGTAAAAAATGAACGCAACGGAACAAGGAAACGTAAAATTTGAAATTAATGAAAAAGGTATTGCAACCATAGAATTTTCCCACCCTATGAGTAATTCATTACCCGGAAAAGTATTGAACAAATTAGCCAATACCATTACCGAATTAGGAAATAACGACCAAGTAAAAGTAATCATTCTTAAATCGGAAGGAGATAGAGCTTTTTGTGCAGGAGCTAGTTTTGATGAATTGATTTCCATTGATGATATGGAAACCGGAAAAGTATTTTTCTCAGGTTTTGCCAATGTGATAAATGCTGCCAGAAAATGTCCTAAATTTATTATTGGAAGAGTGCAAGGCAAAGCTGTTGGCGGTGGTGTGGGTATGGCAAGTGCTGTTGATTATTGTTATGCTACTAAATTTGCTGCTGTTAAGTTAAGTGAATTAGCGGTTGGTATCGGTCCTTTTGTGGTTGGTCCTGCTGTGGAAAGAAAAATAGGTACTTCGGCAATGAGTATGTTAGCCATTAATGCTACGGAATGGTATCCTGCTGAATGGGCGAAAGAAAAATCACTCTATGCCGAAATTTTTGACTCTATTGAAGCAATGGATGAAGCCATTGAAGTATTAGCAAATAAGTTAGCTCAGTCTAACCCTGAAGCAATGAGCATGCTGAAAAAAGTATTTTGGGAAGGAACAGAACATTGGGACACCTTACTTAGCGAACGTGCAGCCATGAGTGGCAAATTAGTACTTTCTGATTTTACCAGAAATGCGATTAATGCTTTTAAGAAGAAATAAAAATAATCGTTAGTAGTTGGTTATTTACTCGTAACCCCAACCAACTGCTTGTGCCAACTTGCTTTCAAAGGAACTTCCCAATTAGTGTCAAATTCTTTTTTTGTGGTAATGGTATTGTTGAACACGATGGTTTCATCGTTAATTTTATTGTCGCTATAAAGTGTTTCAAAGTCGTTTAGCTTTACTAAAATAGCTTTCTCACCTTCTTTGTAAGATTGATTCATTCTGTCTAACAAACTCAGTTCTAATTCTTGTTCTAATTCCTTCATTAGTTTTACAGAAGCATCTTGAGCTCTTCCACACATGGTGTCGCCTTGTTCATCTACAAATAATACAATAAACGCATCATATAAAATAGTAAATGTTCCTTTTACCATGTTTCCATGCGATTCCCAAGTATCAATAAAATCATCTATACGAATTTGAATGTGCTTTTTTTCGTCCCCATTAAAGTGACGGTCGCTTTGGTAAATCCAAACTTTAGCGTTGTCAGGATATTGAATATAGTCGTTCATTTGATTAGAGATTGGAAATTATAAATTAGAGATTATTTCGTCAACACAAAATTAAGCTAATTCTTACTATTTAGCCACTAATACACGAATAAAAACCATTTTTTCAGAATCAGAAACATTAGTGCATTCGTGGCAATAGAACTTACAAATCTTTAGCTTGAGCGATTAACTCTGCTAAATCAAAAACTTGTACCTCGGTATTTTTTTCTTTGAGTTTTACACCATCCGTCATCATAGTCATACAAAATGGACAGCCTGTGGCAATAATGTTGGGTTGTATTTCTAATGCTTCTTCAGTACGTTCAATATTGACTTCTTTGTTTCCTTTTTCAGCTTCTTTAAACATTTGAGCACCTCCTGCTCCACAACACAAGCCGTTAGATTTACATCTTTTCATTTCCACTAATTCGGCATCTAATTTTTCAATTAAATTTCGTGGTGCTTCATAAACATCATTGGCTCTTCCCAAATAACATGGGTCGTGAAAAGTAATTTTTTTACCTTTAAAAACACCTCCCTCAACGGTTAACTTTCCTTCATTTATTAATTCTTGCAAAAATTGAGAATGATGTTTTACCTCATAATTTCCGCCTAATTCAGGATATTCATTTTTTAAGGTATTAAAACAATGCGGACAAGTAGTAACAATACTTTTAACTTCGTAAGCATTCAGCACCTGAATATTTCCCATGGCTTGCATTTGAAACAAAAATTCATTTCCAGCACGCTTTGCAGGATCGCCTGTGCAACTTTCTTCTGTCCCCAACACAGCAAAGTTTATCCCAACATTGTTTAATATTTTTACAAAAGCACGTGTTATTTTTTTTGCTCTATCGTCAAAACTTCCGGCACACCCCACCCAAAACAATACATCAGGTTGTTGTCCCGAAGCCATCATTTCTGCCATTGTTGGTACTTTTAATTCGCTCATAAACTATAAGTTTGAGGTTTGAGGTTTGAGATTCAATGTTGAGTAACTTCAAACATCGAACTTGAAACATTAAACCTATTTTTAATTCTCGTTTTTCCAATTTAAACGGTCGGCTTGGGCAAATTGCCACGGAGCTCCGTTATTTTCTATATTGGTAAAGATTCCTGTCCATTCGGCAGGTGCTTTCGATTCTTCCATAATCAAAAACCTTCTTAAATCTACAATAATAGAAAGTTGATCGATATTTACTGGACAAGCCTGTACACAAGCATTACAACTGGTACAAGCCAACAATTCTTCTTCTGAAATGTAATCTCTCAAAAGCGATTTATTATCATTAAAATCTTTACCGTTTTTATCAATTCCTTTGCCTACTTCCTCTAACCTATCTCTGGTATCCATCATTATTTTTCTTGGAGAAAGTACTTTACCTGTAATATTTGCTGGACAAACATCAGTACACCTACCACATTCTGTACAAGTGTAGGCATCCATCAACTGCTTCCAAGTTAAATCGGTTACATCTTTAACTCCAAAACGTTGTGGCTCTCCTTCTGGTTCAGCAGGTGCAGCGTAAGGATCGGCACTAGGGTCGAACATCATTTCTACTTCTTTTTTAACCGAAGCCAAATTATCTAACTGACCTTTAGGAGTTAATTTAGCATAAAACACATTTGGGAAAGCCAATAAAATATGGAAGTGTTTAGAGTAAGGTAAATAATTTAAGAAGGCAAAAATGCCTATTATATGAAACCACCAAGTTCCTCTTTCCAACATAATTAGAGAAGACTCGCTCATTCCTGCAAATGCTCCCATAAGCTGTCGGCTAATAGGAAATGAACCTACATTGGTGTAATGCTCGCTACCCAACACTTGAAGTTGAGCATCGGCTGCATTCATTATTAAGAAAGCACTCATCAAAGCAATTTCTGTAATTAAAATAAGATTGGCGTCTGTTTTTGGCCAAGTAGTCATTTCTTTTCCGAAAAAACGCTTGATTTGCAATACGTTTCTTCTCACTAAAAAGATAATGCAAGACACTAAAACCAACAAAGCTAAACCTTCAAAAGCAGCAATTAGAAAGTGGTAAAATCCGCCTAAAAAGGCAAACAGACGGTGTGTACCCAATATTCCATCAAGCACAATTTCTAACACTTCTATATTAATGATGATAAAACCAACATAAACAATAATATGAAGAAATCCTGCAAAAGGACGAACCACCATTTTAGATTGTCCCAAGGCTACACGAGCCATTAAGCTGAAACGTTCATTTTTTCTATCGTTTCTGTCTAAGTCTTTCCCTAACTTAATGTTTCTTATAATTGTTTTAAGGTTTTTGGCAAACAAGCCACCTGCCACAATCAGTAATACTATAAAAATGATGCTCGATATTTCCATCTATAAGTTAATAGTTATTAGCCCCCTAAATCCCCCGAAGGGGGACTTTCCCAACACACAATGCTAATGTTAATGTTTATTGTTAATTGTTTATTGTTTAAGTCTAATATTTTGTCAATTTCTAATTTCTAATTTCTAATCTCTAATCCCTTTTATCCTTTCTTCCAAAAATAGAGAAATGAACATATCTTTTCGGGTTTGCTTCCATGTCTATCAATAACTTATCTAAATCTCGTGTTACGCTTTCTAAGTTTTTGTACAAGGAATCGTTGGTCATTAATTGCCCCATAGTACCTTCTCCATTGTTCATTTTTTGCATTACTGCAGTAATTTCTTCAAAGGTTTTATTAGCTTTATCTAATGTAGTTTTAATATCCACTTGTTTTAAGGTATCTGCCAAATCACCGTATTTTTTTACAGTAGGTTTTAAGGTATTCATGGTAGAATTTAGGTTAATAGCCAATTCGTCATACCTTTGCATAGTTACCTTGAATTTCTCAATTGCTAATTCTAAATTTCTCTTATTTTTATCATTAAACACTTCGTTAAAATTACTCATAGTTGTTTTAAAAGTAGAGATAGCTATTTGCAAAGAATCCATCATTTTTTCCGCTTTTTGTTTCATAGGTAACAGTTGCTCCGAAACATCATCCAGCATGGATTTTTCAAAATGGGATTTAATAGTATCTCCGTTAACTAGTTCTACTTCAGAATCGCCTAAAGTCAATCCAATACCTTTAGAGCTAAGTAAGTCTAAGCTTATGAGGTTGGCAACAGAGTTTTTTGGTATTTTTAGTGTTCCATCAGTTATAACTAGTTTCACCATTAAGTTTCCCGATTGGTCGTCTTTAAAGTAAACATCGCTTACTAAGCCTATTTGGAATCCATTTACTATTACTGGAGATGATTTTGCTAATCCACCAATAAAAGGATATTCTGTGTAAACAGTTTTGTTCGCATTAAACAGGTTGGTTCCTTTTAAATAATTATAGCCCCAAACTAATAAAGCTATTGCTACTATTGACACAAACCCAACCTTAACTTCTTTTGAAATTTTCATTTGTTTATTTTCTTTTTCCCCCTTCCCTTTCACATTCCTCTTTATTTTTACTGTGCAAATATCGTGAAAGTGATTTTATATACCAAACATTATTAGGTGTATTAATTATCACATTTATCTTATGTTCAACGCCTCACTAAGAGAGATTCTTTTGCCGTTATTGAAGGCAACTATAAATGCATCGGTAAATCCTTTTTCTTTTAATTTTAATTGTAAAATATTAGCCGCCTCAATACTTTTTTCATTTCCAACGGTGTAACGGTAAATTCCTCCAGCTTCGTAATACGTTACATTTTCAATTCCATTAAAATTTTCTGGAATTAATTCTTTTTTTTGCGAAGAAGTAGCTATTTGTACTTTAAAAATCAAACCTGTTTCTTCTTTATTTTTTTTGTCTTTTTTAGTTGACAAAACATCTTTTTCGGGAGCTTTTTGTTCTATAACTGGTTCTTTCTCTGGTTTAGGCTGTTCAGGTTTAGACTGTTTTTCATCAAACTCTTGCTTGTATTCTTTAAAAGCTCTGTAAATAGCAGATGCCATATAATCCTGATTAACAGCTGAATTTAAAAACTTCTCTTCTTCTTTATTGGTTAAAAAACCTGTTTCTATCAACACACTTGGCATATTAGTTTGGTGCAGTACTAAAAATCCAGCTTGTTTCACTCCTCTATCAATTCTTCCAACTCTATCTTTAAACTGAGTTTGAACTTTGGCGGCAAAATTTAAACTTTGTTCAAGAAAAGCACTTTGTCTTAATGTTAAAACTATATAAGATTCAGGAGAGTTAGGATCAAAATTTTCGTATCGAGTTTCATAATCATCTTCTAACAAAATAGAAGAGTTTTCTCTTTTGGCAACATTAAGGTTAGATTCTGTTTTGTGCAACCCCATTACATAGGTTTCTGTTCCCATTGCAGTTGTAGGTCCGGAGTTAACATGTATGCAAATAAACAAATCTGCTTTAGCTTTGTTGGCTATTTTGGCTCTCTCATCCAGCTTCACAAAAACATCTGTTGTTCGAGTATAAATTACTTTTACATCTTTAAAATTTTCTTCAATGTATTTTCCTAATTTTAATGAAATTGCCAACGCTACATCTTTTTCATTAGAGAAAGAACCTTGGCAACCACCATCATGACCACCGTGTCCGGCATCAATAACCACTGTTTTTATCCCATAGAAAGAATCTTCATCAAAATTTATAGAAAATGATGTTGTTATTAAAAAAACAACAATTGCAAAAAACCAGAAAATTTTATTACTCACTATATCACGCATTTATAAAAATGTTAAAAACCTAGGTTTTATTAATGTCAAATTTATTTTTTTTAGCTTTGGAGCTTCGTTAAAAAAGTTTTGTTTTATCACAACCTTAATGTTAATAATTATCAAATAATAATTCACTAAAAAACACCTCTTTAAGAAACCTATTTTTTGTGCTAGCAACCAAGTTTCATACCAACAAAAAATTGACAGCTTTATTGTTATTACTAACGATAGCTCTTTTTAGCACAAGCTCTTTTTTGGTTGCTCAGGAAACAACAACGGATTCTACTTTGCATTTAGTACCCGACAGCTCTATTTCTAAAGATGCTGTTTCTTCAAAACTTCATTACAAATCCACCGATTCCATTAGGTTTGATATGAAAAACAAGATGGTTTACCTTTTTGGAAATGTTGAAGTTTATTATGATGATATTGAATTAAAAGCCGAAGAAGTGGAGATAAATTTAGACTCCAATATTGTTATTGCCAGAGGAAAACAAGATTCTTTAGGAAAATTTTATGGAGAACCAGTAATGAAAGAAGCTGGAAAAGTATTTAATGCTCATGAAATAAAATACAATATTAAATCCAAAAAAGGTATTATAACCGAAGTAATGACACATGAGGGAGAAAGCTATATACATGGGAAAAAAGTGTATAAAACTCCCGATAATGTAATGTACATTAAAAATGGTAAATACACCACTTGCAATGCAGCACATCCGCATTATTATTTTAGTGCCTCTAAATTAAAGATTATTCCTAAAGATAAAATTGTAACTGGCCCTGCCAATTTGGTTATTGAAGATGTTCCCACACCAATTGGTATTCCTTTTGGGTTTTTCCCAAATACCGATAAACAACAATCGGGTATTTTAATTCCTACTCCTGGAGAAAGCGGTCAGTACGGTTTTTTCTTGCTTAATGGTGGTTATTATTGGGGAATAAATGATAAGGTAAACATGCAAATTACAGGCGATATTTATTCCAAAGGCAGTTGGGCTGGAAATTTTATCTCTAATTACAAAAACAGGTATCGTTACAGTGGTAATTTAGACGTTCGATTTTCTACCTTTAAAAATGGTATTGAAGGTTTGTCTAATTTCTCTGAAAGAAAAGATTTCTTTTTTAGATGGAATCATGCTCAAGATCCAAAAGCTCGTCCAACCAGTAATTTCTCAGCAAATGTAAATATTGGAACCAGCCAAAATTTTACCAACAACTTTAATAGTAGCGGACAAGATTTCTTGAGTGCCTCTTTTAACTCTACTGTTTCGTATAAAAAATCGTGGGATGGAAAACCTTTCAATTTAGCTTTAAATGGATTTCATAGTCAGAATGTACAAACCAAATCGGTAACCGTACGTTTACCGGAAGTAGCGTTTAATGTTAGCCGACTTCAACCACTAAAAACCAATAAACCAGGGAAAAGAAATGACTTTTTAGATAACTTCGGACTTAGCTACTCCATGAACATGAAAAACGAAGTTACAGCAGGCGATTCTCTTTTTACTTTTAACAATATGGATGCACTAAGCAAACAATTCCGTACAGGTATGAGACATAATATTCCTATTAGTACTTCAATGAAACTATTTAAGTATTTTACTTTAAACCCAGCTGCCAATTTTAGCGAAACATGGTACATAGAATCGTTAGAAAAAAAATGGGACAACAACACCAATGAATTAATAACTGATACTGTAAATGGTTTTGTTAGAACAAATGCTTATGATTTTAATGTAAATGTTACTACAAAATTGTACGGAATGTATCAATACAAAAGTAAAGTGGTAAAAGCTATTAGACATGTGGCAACTCCATCTGTCGGTTTTTCCTATACTCCTGAAAACACCCAAGGAATTAAATCTTATAGAGATTCTTTAAACAACGAGTTTGAATATTCCATCTTTCAAGATGGTATTTATGGTAATAATAACCGACAAGAAGCAGGAAATATTAACTTAGGCTTGCTTAATAATTTTGAGATGAAAGTGAGAAATAGAAAAGATAGTTTGGGTGAAGACAAAAAAATAAAGCTACTAGAAAACCTTGGTTTTAGAAGTAGTTATAATATGATTGCTGACTCTTTAAATTGGAGTAACATTAACATTGATGCCCGTACCAATATTTTTAGAGTAATTACTTTAAATTATAATGCTCAGCTAGACCCTTATCAGTTGGATAGTGTTGGAAGAAAAATTAATTTATTTGAATATAACAAAAATGGAAAACTTGGTAGATTAATCAGTTCTAATTTAGCAATAGGGTTTTCGTTGAGAAGCAAAACCAACACCGCCAATAAAGAAGAAAAAACCAGCAGTTACGGAACTGAAGAGGAATTGGCTTACATCAGATCAAATCCACAAGCATACATAGATTTTAATGTACCTTGGACAATAAATGTAAACTACAACATCCGTTATTCAAAACCACAATTTGAAGCTACCACCGTGCAAACCCTTAATTTTTCGGGAGATTTTAGCTTAACGCAAAAATGGAAAGTTGGTTTTACCTCTGGTTATGATTTTGAATCTAAAGAATTAACTTACACTACGGTAGACATCTACAGAGATTTACATTGTTGGGAAATGAGTTTTAACTGGATTCCTTTTGGGATAAGACAAAGTTATTTGTTTACCATAAAAATAAAATCTGCCCTTTTACAAGACTTAAAAATGACTAGAAGAAGCGTGCCTAATATATTTTAATTCACTATTCTTAAATTAATTTTGTTCATAAACATTTCATCATAAAATTTTGCACTTTAAAATTTTGTTATACATTTGCTGCGTTATTGGTTTTCAGAATTAAAGTCTGGAATTAATAGGGAATCAGGTGGAAAACCTGAACTGTACCCGCAACTGTAAACGCTATAAGTTTTTACATTTTGCCACTGATTAACCATCGGGAAGGCGTAAAAATAAGGCGTAAGTCAGGAGACCTGCCACTAACAGAAGTGTTTCACTTCAACATGCTTTCGGGAATAAAGGCGAAGAATATTTCTAACAAAAATTTCTCTTCACTTTATTTTTTTTCAAAACAAGTTAACCAACTACTGCATTTATGTATTTGATTGGCTTGAGTTAATTTATTTATTAACCTCATTAAAACAAAAAAAGATGATGAGAAAAAAAATGAAATTGGCAAGCTCAGCTTTCCTCGGATTGATGTTATCCGCAACTTACATCAACGCTCAAACCGTTTCAGATTTCGAAAGTCTAAGCTTACCCAATAACAGTTATTGGAATGGCTCCGACTACAGCGGAATACACATCAACGGTGCTTTCTACAGTGCGTTTAATAGCGGAACTGCTGTTTTTCCAAACGTGTATGACACCGCATGGGGAGCTCCCGGATTTTGGTCGGAAGGTTTTGCCTACTCTAATGTAACCGATAGTTCTACCTCTGGTTTTGGTAATTTATATGCTTCAAAAGCAGGAAGTGGCTACAACAACTCTAATAACTATGTTGTTGCTCAAAATAATGCTGTTATTCATGTTTCTGGATTTGCTCCAAACGTTCCTGTTTCAGGTGTTTTTGTTACCAATGGTACTTACGCTGCCAACAGTATGAGAGATGGAGATGCTTTTGCGAAAAAATTTGGAGGTGCAACAGGCAATGATCTCGATTGGTTTTTATTGACGATAAAAGGGTATGCCAATGGTAATATAACTACCGATAGCGTTAATTTTTACTTGGCAGATTATCGTTTTGTTGACAACAACCAAGATTATATTGTTAAACAATGGGAATGGGTTAATTTAACTTCTTTAGGCAATGTGGATAGTTTAATTTTTACATTAAGTTCATCAGATACTGGACAATGGGGAATGAATACTCCTGCTTTTTTCTGCATGGATAATTTTAATGACCAAACAATTAATGTTAATGTTAACGAATTAGCCGAAAACAATACGGTTACATTTTACCCCAATCCTACAACTAGTTTATTAACTGTTGCTAGTGATGTTAATCTAAATTCAATAGCATTAGTAGATATTACAGGTAAAACCATTTTGGTTGAAAACAACTTAAATGATAAAAATTATACTATTGATTTAAGTGCGTTTGCCAACGGAATTTATTTTGTGAAATATACGACTGAAAATCAAACTGCCATTAAAAAAGTAATTAAAAACTAAGCAATTAATGTCAATTCCAAAAGCCATATTTTGTTGGAGCGGAGGTAAAGACTCAGCTTATTGTTTGCACAAAGTGTTAGAGGAAAAACAGTTTGATTTTAAGTATCTTTTAACAACCATCAATCAGGATGTGAAAAGAATTTCCATGCACGGAATTCGTGAAGCATTATTGGACAAACAAGTAGAAGCAATAGGAATTCCTGTATTGAAAGTGGGACTTACCACCGCATCAAACGAAGCTTATGAAACACAAATGGCATTAACCTTACAAAAAGCTAAAGCAGAAGGCATTGAACACGTAATTTTTGGAGATATTTTTCTTGAAGATTTACGAATTTACAGAGAAAAAAACTTATCGCAAATAGGAATGAAAGCCGTTTTTCCTTTATGGAAAATGAACACAACTCTTTTAATTAATGATTTTATTTCCAAAAAATTTAAAACCATTTTATGTTGTGTTAATGATGGATTTTTAAAACAAGAATGGATAGGCAAAGAGATAGATGCTTCTTTTCTCCAACAACTTCCACCTCATGTAGACCCTTGTGGCGAAAATGGCGAATACCATACTTTTTGTTATGAGGGACCTATTTTTAAAAATGAGATTCCTTTTATTAAAAAAGAAATAGTGTATAAACCTTTAAACATAAAAACAACGAGTGATTGTTCTTTACCTTCCAATACTCAAACAAATGGCTTTTGGTTTATTGACTTAATTCCAAAAAATTAAAACTATGAAATTTTATCTATACATAATACTTATAATCAATCTGTTATTTTTTAATAACAAAACAATTGCTCAAGGACCTTATGCTCCAGCGGTTGGTCAAGTAGGTACAACTGCTATTCATAAAGATTCATCTATTTTTGTAGCTTGGGCTACCAACGCAACAATAGAAAGAGGTTGGCAAAATATAGCTGATACTTCTTTGGGAAAAACTACAGCTGGAACAGTAACTGATGTTCTAGGAAAATCAGGCACTGCTGGCACTGTTAGTCTTGGTGATGGTGGAAGTGCTGTTTTAACTTTTGCAACGCCCATTAAAAATGGCTCAGGAGCAGATTTTGCCATTTTTGAAAACTCTTTTGACGGACAGTTTTTAGAACTCTCTTTTATTGAAGTAAGTTCAGATGGCATCAACTTTTTTAGATTTCCTGCTCATTCCTTAACTCAAGATACTGTTCAGCTAGATAATAATGCCAATATGGATGCTACTTATATTCATAACTTGGCTGGAAAATACCGAGCTCAATATGGAACTCCTTTTGATTTGGATGATGTAGATGGAACTCCTGGCTTAGATGTAAACAACATTACTCATGTTAAAATTATTGATGTGGTTGGTAGCATTAATCCCACTTATGGAACTTACGATGATGAAAATAATATCATAAACGACCCTTTCCCTACTCCATTTCCTACAGGTGGTTTTGATTTAGATGCTGTTGGTATTATCCACCAACAACCAACCAACATTAATGAAAATGAACTACTTGTCAACCAAATTTATCCCAATCCATTTTCAACTAATTTAACGTTAGAGCTAAACATTAATACTGATTATAACTATGCTATTGTTGATATGAATGGGAAAACACTTATTGAAGAAACAAGCTCTTCAAACAACAACACCATTAATACAACCAATTTAGAAAAAGGAATTTATTTTTTAAAAATTATTGCGAATAAGCAAGTATCAACACACAAAATAATAAAGTTGTAAAAAAGTGAAAGTGAAAGTGAAAGTGAAAGGGAAATTTTTAATCTCTAATCTCTAATTTCTAATCTCTAATTGTTTTAAATAATGAAATTAATAAGCGTCATATTCACCTTGTTTTTTGTTCAAACTACCTTTGGACAATTACTGAATGACACTATTAAATTCGAGCCGTTTGTTATTGAAGAATTTGCAGTATCCGCCACTTATAAAACAACGAACTTAGATGCTGTTGCCACCAAATCTGTTGAAAATTTAGCCCAACTGTTACAAGAAAATTCTACGGTTTTTATTAAATCCTATGGTTCAGGTTCTTTAGCCTCCGTATCTTTTAGAGGTACAGGTGCCGGACATACGCGTGTACTTTGGAATGGCGTTTCTTTAAATTCACCGATGAACGGGCAAATAGATTTTTCTTTATACCCTACTCCATTTTTTGATAAGGTAGAGTTACATTACGGAGCAAGTGGGTTAATTGACGGCAATGGTGCATTAGGAGGTAGTGTAAACCTGCAAAATTCTTTGCCCAATTTTAATGACTCAGCAAAATCGGTAAAGTTGAACTATAACTATTCCATAGGCAGTTTTAACAAACAAATTCACAGTGGAAAAGTTGCGTATTTAGGAACTAAAAAATGGTTTTACGAAACAAGAATTTTACACTCCGAAGCAGAGAATGATTTAGTGTATTACAACTTTGCCAAAAAAGAAAATCCCGAAGAAAAACTGCAAAACGCAGCATTAAAACAATACGGATTTCAGCAAGCCATTTATAAAAAATTTAAAAATCAAACAGTTGGCGTAAGGTTTTGGTACTTCAATAGTGATAGAAATTTACCCTCAACCATGTTGGTAGATAAAAATGATGAAACCCAACAAGACGAATCTTTTCGTTTGTTAGTCAATACCACTGGTTTTAAAAATAAGTTTTCTTATAAAATAAGCGCTGCTCTTATTCATGATAACTTAATTTACACCAATAAACTTATTGATGTCAACTCAAAAAATAACAGTCTTTTAATGGATAACCATGTTGATGTTAATTACTTTATAAACGATAAAATTACTTTTTTGAATAAAGTTAATGTAAGGCACGAGCAAGCTATAGCAGATGGCTACAATAACGAACATAAAAGGTTTAACAATAGTTGGCTAACGGGTTTTTCAGGGAATTTTAAACGCTTAAATTGGACTGTTTTTAATAGAATGACCGTTGTTGATGATTTCTTTAAACCTATAGCTCCAAGTATTTCATTAGGTTATCAACTTCCTAAATTAGAAAGTGTAACACTAAAAGCTGCTGCGGGAATAAACCACAATTACCCCACTTTTAATGATTTGTATTGGACATCTGGTGGAAATCCTAATTTAAAACCTGAAGAAGCGAAAATGAGTGAAGCCGGGTTGAAATACCAAAAAGCTTTTGGAAAGACAACCATTACCACAGAGAATACTTTCTTTTTTGCTCATGTTTCTAACTGGATTTTATGGCAGCCAAGTGCAGGAAATATTTGGAGTCCTACCAATTTAAAGAAAGTAGAAAACAAAGGTTTTGAAAGTACTTTAACCATAAAATACAAGCTCAATAAAGTTGATTTAAGCATCAGAGGGAATTATGCTTACACCATTTCAAAAAACATTAATTTACCTAAAAATACCGATGATGCTCTTTACAAACAGTTAATTTATGTTCCTCAACATCAATTCAATTCAAACATAAAATTAACGTATAAAAATACAGCGTTAAGTTACGGTTATTATTACACCGGATTAAGATATATCAGCACTGATAACAATTGGTATTTACCTGCAAATTATATTTCTAACATTTCTCTTTCTCAAGCTATTAAACTAAAAACTACCACCTTTAATTTACGTTTTCAGGTAAACAACCTTTTTAACCAAACTTACCAATCTATTGCTTGGAGACCAATGCCATTAAGAAACTACATGCTAACCTTAGCTTTAAATTTATGAGCAAATTCATTACACATATCGTTGTTGGTTTAGCATTATTAATGTTTACTTTTTCTTCTTGTAAAAAAGAAGAATTTGGTCCTCAATGTAAAAACTGTGAGGAAAATGCCATTACACCTTCTATTCAAAATGATGTGATTATTGT
This sequence comes from Vicingaceae bacterium, assembly GCA_032251145.1. Classification (GTDB taxonomy): domain Bacteria; phylum Bacteroidota; class Bacteroidia; order Flavobacteriales_E; family Vicingaceae; genus BRH-c54. The sequence continues at coordinate 31,710 of JAVVER010000012.1, forward strand.
TAATGAAGGAAATTTTGGTTTTGGAAACGCAACGCTTACACTATACAACTCTACCGAAAAAAGTGTACATCATGGGATTTTTCAACAAGCCAATAATTACCCTTTAGGCGATGTAGCTCAATCTGCTTATTATTTCAATGGAAAAATAGCGGTGGTAGTAAACAATTCCAATAAAATTGAACTAATTGATAAAACTAATTTTACTTCAATAGCTACCATTACAGGTTTTGATTCTCCTAGGTATTTCTGTCCTGTAAATTCATCAACAGCTTATGTAAGTAATATCTTTTCTAATAAAATTGACATTGTAAACTTAACAAACAACACCATTTCTGGAAGTATTACAACCAACTCTAATTGGACAGAAGAAATGCTTGTTTATAACGATACTGCTTATGTTTGCGATATGAGCAACAACAAATTAATACTCATTAATACAACTAACCATCAAATTATTGATAATATTAGCTTAGGAATTCAACCAAATAGCTTAGTAATTGATAAAAATAACAACATTTGGATAATGTGCGATGGTGGTTTTAATGAAGCGAATGCTCAATTGATAAAATTTAATCCAAACATAAGAGCTATTGAACAAACTTTAGTATTTAGTGATATTAATCACTCTCCGTCAGATTTAATAATTGATAACAGCAAAGAAAACATGTATTTTATTAATACTCATGTTTTTAAAATGAATATTAATGATACATCCTTACCAACGTCAAGTTGGGTTTCCAATAATGGAGAGGTTTTTTATAGCTTAGGTGTACACCCTACTACTCAAGAAATTTATGTTGCCGATGCCAAAGATTTTGTGCAAAATAGCACCATTTCTGTTTACAAAAACAACCAACAGCTTTCCCATCAATTTCAGTCAGGTATTAATTCTGGGCAGTTTTTGTTTCTTCCTTAATTTTACTTTAAGTTCTACTTTCTTCTATTTAAATTAAAAAGAACTTTCTTTTTTTTTAAACAATTGTTAATAACTCATATCAAGAGCGTATCAAGAACTTTTTATAAATAAACTTAATTTTATCGATAAACTAATTAAAATTATGCAAACATGAAAACAAGACAATTATCTAAAAGTATTTTAACACTCTTACTTTTATTATTTACTGTATCTGTTAGTTATTCCCAAACCATTTATGAAGATTATCAAGATGGTAAAATTTGGTTTAAAATTAAAAAATCTGAAAAACATTTTATTGTTAAACAAGCAACAAGAGAAGGAAATATAATTACTAATGATGATGAAAATATGAAATTATCATCTATGCCCTTTTTGAGAAACGTTTTCGTAAATCATACTATTAAAAGACTTTCAAGACCATTTCCAAAAGCGTATTCATCTCAGGATTTATTAAATACATATTTAATTGAATTTGATGATATAGAAAACATAGAAGCCTTTATAAACGAATTAGAAGCTTCTGGAGGTGTAGATTATGCTGAAAAAGTACCATTATATAAAACCACATACACACCCAACGATCAACTTCATAATACTACTAATATGTGGGGGTTATTTCAAATTCAGGCAGAACAAGCATGGAATATTGGTACTGGCAATGCTAACGTAGTTGTTGCAACAGTTGATAACGCAATACAAATTACCCACCCTGATTTAGTAAACCAAATCTGGACTAATCCAGGAGAAATTCCTAATAATGGAATTGATGACGATGGAAATGGGTATATTGATGATGTAAATGGTTATGATGTTGGAGATAATGACAACAATCCAAACCCACCTAGCACTCAGTTTAATCATGGAACACACGTTGCAGGAACTACAGGTGCGGAAACAGATAATTCTATTGGAGTTTCTTCTATCGGTTTTGGTATAAGTATTATGCCTGTAAAAGCAACAAGAAATAATGCTGGATCTAACTCGGTAACCAATGGCTACGATGGAATTTATTACGCAGCTGTTAGTGGTGCTGATGTTATCAACTGCTCTTGGGGTGGAACTGGTTTTTCTACTACTGGACAAAACATTGTTAATTTTGCTTGGAACAACGGATCTATAGTTGTTGCAGCTGCTGGAAATGACAATGTAAATAATGACAATACCCCTCACTACCCCTCAAATCTAAATAATGTAATTTCTGTAGCTTCATCTACTACTAATGATGTAAAATCGAATTTTTCCAACTATGGAAACACTATTGATATTACAGCTCCTGGTAGTAATATTGCTAGCACCGTTCCTAATAACACCTATCAATTTATGAGTGGAACATCTATGGCATCTCCTATGGTAGCAGGGTTATTAGGGTTAATGAAATCTTTAAATCCAACAATGCCTAATACCGCATTAATCAATTGTATGTATTCAACTGCTGATAATATTGATGGAGCCAACCCATCATTTATAGGACGACTAGGAGCTGGAAGAATTAATGCATTCCAAGCAATGCAATGCGTTGCAGCTAGTTTAAGTAATGCTCCGGTAGCCGAATTTACTGCCAATGTTACCACTATAAACGCTGGCTCTTCTGTTACGTTTACCGATTTATCAACTTTTTCTCCTACCACTTGGTCTTGGAATTTCGATAACCAAAGTTTAGGAGGAGTAGTACCCGCAACTGCTAATACGCAAGGACCACATACAGTTACTTACAACAATGTTGGTTTGTATGAAGTTTCTTTAACGGTTACTAATGCAAATGGTAATGATACTGAAACCAAAACCAACTATATTAATGTTGTACAACCAGGAACATGTGAAATTATAGATATGGATACTACTAGTGTGCCTTTTCATTTTGGATGGACTCCTGTTATATACACTCCTGCAGCTCCACAAACAGGTTTTGTTGCTGGAACTAATTCATTTAACGATAGGGCTAAACTAAATTATTACAATTCAACTCAAACAAGTGGCTTTAATTACTTAATAGGCACATACATTTGGTTTGCCAGAGCTGCTACCAATACTCCAACAAAAACTGTAGATGTAAATGTATATGACGGAACAGGCGGAACAGTAGGTGCTTTGTTAGGTACAAAAACTTTATCCATGTCTTATATACTAGCAAATGCACCAGGCATACCATTTATTGAGTTTGATAATCCTATATCTCTTCCAGTTTCTGGAGAAGTGTTCGTAGGTGTGCGTTTTGCAAATCTAAATATTGCTGTTGGCGACACCCTTGCTATAGTTACTAATACTCAAAATGAATCTAATCCTAATACTGCATGGGAGCAATGGAGCGACAATACATGGCATCCATACAATGGTGCTGGAGCATGGGGGTTAAGTGTGTCTCATTATTTCTTTCCGTGGCTAACTAATGACACAACAGCAATTTCTCTTACGGCCACACCTACCTCTATCTGTGCAGGAGAAATGGTGCATTATGATGCTACTGGTTCTACAAGTCAAGATACATTACTATGGTCTTTCCCAGGAATGAATCCTACTAATTCAAGCAATGTAATAGATAGTGTTTTATATAGCACACCTGGTACTTACACCACTTATTTAGAAATTATTGGTGGAGGGTGTAGCAGATACAGAATTGATTCTGTTACTATTACAGTAAACCCAGCTCCTACTATTAGTATAACATCAACTGCTGACACTATATGTGCTGGATCTTCTGTTACATTAACTGCTACTGGAGGAACAAGCTATTTATGGACTCCTGGTGGTCAAACAACCAATGCAATTACAGTTTCTCCAACATCTACCACAACTTATAATGTTGCAGGAACTTCTGGAGGTTGTACTGATAATGGATTTATTACAATTTATGTGATGAACTTACCAACTGTTGCAAATGCAACTGTAACTCCATCAACAACTATTTGTCAGGGAACGAATGTTGTTTTTGATGGTACTAGCTCAACCAATGCCTCTAACTATAATTGGTCATTCCCTCAAGGAAATCCATCAATAAGTTCATCATCTAATCCATTTGAAACAGTAAGTTTTGGTAGTCCAGGAACACATAGTTACTCTCTTCAAATAACAAGTGCTTGTGGTACTGATACATATAATGGAACAGTAACAGTTGAAGCACTGCCTACGGTTACTGCTAATGCTTCTGCAACTACCATTTGTGCTGGTGATCCTGTTACACTTACAGGAAATGGAGCTACTTCCTACACTTGGGACAACGGTGTTACTAATGGTGTAGCTTTTACTCCTACAACAACCACAACTTATACTGTTACAGGAACAGGTGCTAACAGTTGTCAAAATACTGCTCAGGTAACCGTTACTGTTAATCCAGCTCCAACTGTAACAGCAAACGCTACCTCCACTTCTATTTGTGCAGGACAATCTGTTACATTAACTGGAAGTGGTAATGCTTCTTCTTATACTTGGAATAATGGTGTAACAAATGGTGTGGCGTTTACTCCTTCAACTACCACAACTTATACAGTTACAGGTACTACTGGAAGTTGTTCTAATACAGATCAAATAACAGTTACTGTTAATACAGCTCCTACAGTAACAGCCAATACGACCTCCACTTCTATTTGTGCAGGACAATCTGTTACCTTAACAGGTAGTGGCAATGCTTCTTCTTATACTTGGGATAATGGTGTAACAAATGGTGTGGCGTTTACTCCTTCAACTACCACAACTTATACAGTTACAGGTACTACTGGAAGTTGTTCTAATACAGATCAAATAACCATTACAGTAAACCCTGCACCTACTGTAACTGCTAATGCAACCTCCACTTCTATTTGTGCAGGACAATCTGTTACTTTAACAGGAAGTGGTAGTGCTTCTTCTTATACTTGGGACAATGGTGTTACTGACGGGGTTGCTTTTACGCCAACAGCTACTACCACTTATACCGTTACAGGCACAATAGGAAGTTGCTCTAATACAGACCAAATAACCGTTACAGTAAATCAACTGCCATCTGCAATTGTTACTTTCACTCCTAACACCAATATTTGTGAAAATGTGAATATTCAATTTGATGCTTCAAATTCAGTAGGTGCTTCTTCTTACAACTGGTCTTTCCCTCAAGGAAACCCATCAATGAGTTCATCAACAATAGCTAACCCATTAGTAAGCTTTAGTGTAGCAGGAACTCATAATTTTGCTGTAGTTATATCTAACTCATGTGGAACAGATACTCATAATGGTTCTATTGTAGTAGATATTTGTAATAGTATTGATGACTTAAATAATGGTAAATCAATGATAGCTTATTTTGATAATATCAATAATAATATTAGCATTTCTTACGAAAATATTGCTCAAGGAACTTATAATTTAAACATATTAAATTCATTAGGACAAATCATAATTTCTACTAAACTTAATATTAGTAATAATGAAAGTGTCATCACTATGCCTTTCAATGAAAGTGCTAAAGGAATTTATTTCATTAATATTTATAACAATGATGCTAAATTCAATAGTAAATTCATGAAATAAAATTAGTTAAAATTCGTTACGAGAAGAGGTTGCCCTATGGCAACCTCTTTTTGTTTTAATTTATTTTAAATTGCTTTAATTTGCATAATCAAATTATTTATTGATGAAACTAAAGTTAAACATTTTCATTCTAATATTTTTTATATCCAATTTACTTTGGTCTCAAGCTTTTGAGCAACCTATAGTTTCAGATTCTGCTTATACTATTCCGTTATTTAAAGCCTCTTACGCAATTCAACTAACAGGTGCTGACATGGCAAATCGTTTTGGCACTAATAATAATATTGGTGGGAGTTTTGCTGTAAAAACTAAATCGAATTGGTATTATGGTTTTAAAGGTAATTTCTTATGGGGAGCAACGGTAAGAGAAAACAATATTCTCGACCAACTAAAAGATAGCGATGGAATGATTATTAACTCCGAGGGAAAACCTATAGAAGTTTTTCTTGACCAACGAGGTTCTTCATTTTTTTTAGTTGGCGGAAGAATGTTTAATGTATTAGCTCCTAATAAAAACTCTGGTTTTCTTGTTTACGGAGGTGTTGGTACATTACAGCATAAAATAAGTATAAAATATCAAGGAACCATTCATAGTTTAACAGACGAACATAAAAAAGGCTACGACCGTTTTTCTTTTGGTTATGCTGTAAATGCTTTTGCGGGTTATATGTACCTTAGCAAAAATAGGCTTATTAACTTTTTTGGAGGAGTAGATATTACCCAAGGATGGACAAAGAGTTTGAGAAAATTCAATTTTGACACTGGTTTGCCAGACAATAAAGTTAATTCTGATTTTCTTTATGGATTTAGAGTGGGTTGGATTATCAGATTAAACAAAAGAACCCAAGAAGAATTTTATTATTATTAAAAACTAACTATGATAGTTATTGAAAACCTTTATAAAAGTTATGGCGACCTTAAAGTGCTCAAAGGCGTAGATTTATCGATAAAAAAAGGTGAAATAATATCTATTGTAGGTTCTTCTGGAGCAGGTAAATCAACTTTATTACACCTTATGGGAACCTTAGATAGAGCAGATGAAGGAAAAATAATTATCAACGATGAAAATACTTCTGTACTTTCTGATAAAAAACTTTCTACATTTAGAAATAAACACATCGGTTTTGTATTTCAATTTCATCATTTACTACCAGAATTTACTGCGTTAGAAAACGTTTGTATCCCAGCGTTTATTAATCATACCCCAAAAGCTGAAGCAGAAAAAAAAGCCATTGAGTTACTTGATTTATTAGGACTTACTGAAAGGATACACCACAAACCATCCGAACTTTCTGGTGGAGAACAACAACGTGTAGCTGTTTGTAGGGCATTAATTAACAATCCTTCAGTAGTTTTAGCAGATGAACCCTCTGGTAATTTAGACTCTGTATCTGCTAAAGATTTACATCAATTATTTTTTGATTTAAGAGATAAAACCAGCCAAACTTTTGTAATTGTAACCCACAACGAAGAACTGGCAAATATGGCTGATAGAAAATTAGTAATAATAGATGGTAAAATTTCTTTATAAAATTCTAATATAATATGCCTTATTTTTAATTTACGAAATTCTAAATCAAAAATAATAATCGAACTCTGGTAAAAAAGCCCTCCTATTTTACCAGTCCTTTATTTGCTACAATAGCTTCCTTAGCCATTTGTTTTAGTACTTCTCCAGCTTGTATAATTAAAGTTTCAGAGGGTGGAAAGGGTACCGCTTGAGTACTGAGCTCTTTTCTGGTTTCTGGAGTTAATGCATCTAAGTTACCAACAGCAACGGTATAAAAATGCTCAAACATAGCATCAGAAACAATTGGCTCGGCTTTTAGTTTACTTTCAGATAAATTATCATAATAATTCATAGAACCTGTAATACGTGCCGCTTTCTTTTGTTGGTAACGGTTTACAGTGCAACTTATGGTTTTGTATTTTTTAATCTTTATATCATTACCCAAACTATCTTTGGTTACATTTCCGTTAGCATCTAACACATAATCAAAACCATCTTCCACCTCTTTTGTCTCTATTGTTGTAGTTTCTTTCAATTCTTCTGGTGTTACTTCTATTAAATCTAAGCTTAATATAATAGAATAGTGATATAACTTAGAATTATCTACATAAGCATCATAATTTATCCAATTACCATCTAAATCATTCACCTCTATATTCTGCACATTATCCATCATTGCTTTAGGAGCTATCAACTGAGCATTGTCTTCAATTTTAAAATAAACATTAGTGGTTCCTATCAACAAAGCTTGGCTTATTTTATCGTCAACATCATTATAATTGGGAGTATATTTTTTTGCTTCTAAAAAATTAGCATGTGCTTGTCTAGCTTTAAACCTATCGTTGGTTAACAATAATTCATTTCCTTTTTCATAAGCATAAATAGTAGCTTGGCTTTTAGCATTTTCAACATCCGAAGTATAGTTAGTTTCATCGTAATTAATACCTACTGGAGGTAGTGTGGCTGCTAATTCTTGTCTTCTAACTAAATTACCGTACAGACTATAAATTTTACCCCAGTTGGCAGGGTCTCCAATATGTTTTAGTCTGTCAATTTCATTTTTATCTTTATGGTTGGCTAATTTATAAGCATCATTAAACACATCTACTTCTTCAAATTTACCCGGATCTTTCATTATTTTTTTTGCAGAAATTTGCATAGCAGCATCGTAATCTCCCCTGTCTAACCTTTTTGATGAAGAAGCACAACTGTATAAAAAGATTGCTGTTAGTAGTAGGTAAATTGTTTTTCTCATAATCAGATGGTTTTAAATTTGTAATTAGATTTCCAAAAATATAAATATTTTTAGGGTTTACATAAAAAATGCCAAGTTTTAAAATGGATACCCAATACCTAAATTTAAGTTGGGTGTTCTCCATTGTAATTTAAATTCTTGCGGCTTTTCTGATGAAGGATCTTTCAGTTTTGCAGCTAAATCAAATCGGAATAAAAAAAAGTTAAAATCGAGTCGCAATCCTATTCCAGTTCCTACTGCTAAATCTTGCCAAAACCTATCTAATTTAATTTCAGCATTTGGTCGTTGTGTATCTGGTCTAGTTATCCATATATTTCCAGCATCAACAAAAATAGCTCCTTCAAATAGTTTAGTAATATCAAATCTATATTCTAAATTACCCTCAATTTTAATTTCTCCTAATTGGTTTACAAATTGAGAAGAAATAAGTGAATCTGGTAATGAACCAGGTCCTAATGTTCTTGCTTGCCAAGCTCTAATTCCGTTTGCTCCACCTCCAAAATAACTCTTTTCAAAAGGTAATACTTCTAGGTTTCCATAGGGCTTCCCTATTCCAAAAGCAATTCTGCTAACTAAGTTTCCACTTGGCGATTGATTGTAATAACGGTAATCTAAATCTGCTTTAACAAATTGAGCATATTGAATTTCAAAAATTTCAAAACTACCGTTTTCATTTCTTTCGGAGCCTATTAGTTTGTCGTAAAGTGTATGTGCATTTCCTGCTCCTTCAATATTAAATCTAAAAAATTGAAAATCTCTAACTTTATTATAAGTATGGTTGGAATAAACTAAGGTATAATTAGTTGAATTAATAAAATGATCAGTAAAACTATTCACTATAAATGGATTGTTTTCTTCTTCAATTCTATTTTTAAACTCACTATTAAGATTTATTTTAATTAAACTTATGCTAATAGGATTAAAATAATGTTTAACAAATCTACCTTGATTCCAAAAATACCCAAAAGTAAATTGAGTTAGATTTCTAGTGTACTCTGGTCTGTTTTGATAATTTAATAAGTAATTTAAAGATGTTTTTGGATTAATACTTTTTGCAAAATTATAGTTACTTAAAAAAGGTAATAAAAAACGAGGAAATTCTAAATTTACTTCAGGTCCAAATTCTATTGTATTAAAAGGTAGTCCTAAAAATTCTACTTGTTCTGAAGATTGATTAATTAATTGCTGGGCTTCTAATCCTCCATTTAATCTAAAGGTTAATTTTTCTCCTCCATTAAATAAATTTTTATTTACAAAAACTAGCCCTCCTTTAATACCAAGGTTTCCTCCACTATTTGTTCCCGTTGCTTCTAATGATAACGATTTTATTTTAAGCGGTGTTAAATAAATATTTACATCCAACTTATTTTTTTTATCGTCATTCTGAATTGTTTCGGCATTATTAAACTGAATGTTAACTGTTCTAAACAGGCCCAATTCTGTTAAGTATTTATAAGTAAATTGCTGATCTTCTAAGGAATAATCTTCATTAGGTTTAATATTAATGGCATGATTTATCATTTTCGGACGATAAATTAACTCATCTTCATGTCCTATAAAAATTTTTTTATAACTTATTGTGTCAAATGTATTAACATTTTTATTCAAAAAATCTTTACTAATAAAAACGTTAATAGCGTTTATAGAATATCGCTTATGGTCTACTATTTCATTTTCATTAATTTCGTTTTTACTTTTAACCCTTTTATTAAGCACTTTAATTGTAATTCCTACTTTTCTTTTTTCAATAGTTGTATCAACCAAAAACTCAACATACTCTTTGGTAAAACCAAAATAACCTTCGTTTCTTATTACATCTCTTATTCTTTCTCTCTCCTTATCTAAAACATCTAAATCTAAAGGTTTGTCAATTTTAATGTTTGATTTATAATGCTTTAATACTAAATAATTATATAAAATAGTATCCTCTACTTCATATTTAATACTATTTACTATATAAGGCTCTCCAGTTTTAATATGGTATTTAACTTTTACTTTCTTATCGCCAATATAGCTTTCTTTATAGGTAACTAAGTTCTCAAAATAACCTTTGTTATTCAAGTATAAGCTAAGTTGATTAGCACTGCGATGAGTTAAGAGAGAATCATATAAAACAGGTGCTTCACCAACATTTTTCTTATCAATACTATTTTTCTTATTTGCCAAATTATAAACTCCCAAATGAAATCGAAAAACGCCTAATATTTTTTTATTATGTTTTTGTTTAATATAATTCTTTAAATCATCCTTATCTATACTGTTGTTATCAATTCTCACACTAGATTTTTGAAGAAATATTTCATTTGGTTTTAAATGCTTAGTAGGATTACACGCAAAAAAAAAGGTGCTAATAAACAAAGCGAAAATCGCTCTAATAAACTGTTTGTATGTTTTATGATTTAGTATCAAAAAAAAAGTTTTAGTATCTGTTTGAATTGCTTATGTTTGCTTTTTTTTTATATTCTGCAAAATAACTATTTATAAAATTATGAAACGACCATGATTAAAAATTTTCTCACTTATGAGATTAATTAATATGGAAGCTACATATAACCGATAAAAAATAATAAAATTAAACATATGAAAATTAAAATAAGCTTACGATTATTAACTATTTTGATGTTATTAACTTCTATGTCTGTTTTTGGACAAAATGTAGAAGAAAATTCTCTTTCCAAAAAAGAAGCCAAACAACTATTAGAGCTTGCCGAGCAAAATTTTGAAGAAAGAAATTATTTGGATGCATTAGATAAATTCTCTCAACTACATGAATACGACTCTAAAGACATTTATTATAAAATGATGACTGGTATTTGTGCTACTTTCGACCCTAATCAAAAAGAAATATCGGTAAAATTATTAGAAGAAGTTAAGCAAGAAAACCCAGAATATGGAATCATCAATTTTTACTTAGGTAAAGCTTACGCTGTTAATTACGATTTTGATAAATCCATTCAACATTTTAACTTTTATTTAGCTACAGCCCCTGCAGATGAAGCTGAACAAGTAAGAGATGCTAATCAAATGATGAAAAATGCACAGAATGCTAAAGAAATTCTTGCTGATACCATTCATGAAAACATTATAGAAAATGTTGGCTACCCAATAAATTCTCAGTACTCAGAATATGTGCCTGTAATTTCTGCTGACGAATCAGTAATGATTTATACGTATAGAGGCATTAAAAGTGTGGGAGCTGATAAAATCCCTCAATCTATGAGTTCTGAACCGTATTTTGAAGATGTTGTTATTTCCTACAAAAAAAATGGCGAATGGACAGAACCTAAAAGCATTGGGGTAAATATTAATACCGAAGGACATGATGCTGCAATAGGTTTATCTGTTGATGGGCAGACCCTATTTATCTACAAAAGTGAAAACAATAATTTAGGAGATATTTATGTAAGTAAGCTGGAAGGAAATAACTGGACAAGACCTAAAAGACTTGAAGGAGATGTAAATAAAAAAGATAGTTGGGAAGGAAGTGCTAGTTTATCGGCAAATGGTAAAATATTATATTTTTCTAGCGATAGAAAAGGTGGTTTTGGAGGTAGAGATATTTACAAAGCAGAATTACAATTAGATGGATCTTGGGGAAATGTGCAAAATTTAGGTGGAATGATTAATACCATTTACAATGATGATGCACCATTTATTCACCCTGATGGAAAAACACTTTATTTTTCTTCTGAAGGACATACCAGCATAGGTGGTTACGATATTTTTTCTTCTGTTTTAGATGAATATGGTGCTTTTACTAAACCAAAAAATATGGGCTATCCTATCAATACTATTGATGACAATCGTTACTTTGTACTTTCTGCCGATGGTAATACAGGTTACTATTCTGGCGGAGGTGTTGCAAGTATAGGCGAGCAAGACATCTTTAAAATTACCACAGGAAGAATTGACAAACCTGTTTTAGCTTTATTATTAGGAAACGTTTATTTTAATGATGTGCCTACTGGGTCTTTTATGAATTTATATAAAAGTACTGATGGCGAATTAGAAGGAATTTTTAAATCGAATGAAGAAACCGGAAAATACGTTATGGCATTAACACCAGGCAGATACGAAATTGAAGTAGAACTTGAGTCTGGAGAAATTGTTAGAGATTCTATCCGTTTAGATGAAATTAAAGAATATGTAGAAATTTATAAAGATTTTAGAATTTATAACGATTCTGCATTAATTGCCAGCAATAATAAAGCTCTTGCTGAAGCACTAGCCGAAGCGTTGAAAAAAGAAAACAAAACCATTGATACACTTTATACCGATGACATTAAAAGTGCTAAAGATCTTACCCCAGGAAAAACCTTTGTGTTAAACAATATTTTATATGATTTCGATAAAGCCAATTTAAGAGCTGAATCAAAAATTGAATTGGATAAATTAATTGGGTTATTTAAAGATTATCCTGAATTAAAAGTAGAGATTTCTGCTCATACAGATGCTAGAGGTAGCGATGATTACAACCAACGATTATCTCAAAGAAGAGCCAACAGTGTGGTAAATTATTTAGTAACTAAAGGCGTTAAAAAAAATCGTTTTGTAGCTGCTGGAAAAGGCGAAACCGAACCTAATGAAGATTGTAGCAAATATACAGAGTGTGGCGAAACCAGAAATGACGAATGTCCTTGCTATCAGAAAAATAGAAGAACGGAGTTTAAAGTAATCAGCAATTAATATCCCTTGGAGTTTACAAACAACAGAAAGAAATTTATAAAATCGCTTCAACTAAAAAAAAATCGTGTAGCACATGGTCTTTTTTTAGTTGAAGGTGATAAACTTTTTCAGGAGTTAATTCAATCAACTTTTGAAATTGAAGAAGTTTATGCTACCAAGACTTGGTTAACAAGTAACCAAGACTTTATCTCCAATAAACCTTATGCTGTAGTTAGCGAAAAAGAGTTAGCAAGTATTTCTTCTTTTAAAACTCCGCAGGAAGTAATTGCTCTAGTAAAACAAGAAAAATCTAGACTCTCAACCAATTACCAGCAACCCATTGTTGCTTTGGATAACATACAAGATCCTGGTAATTTAGGTACTATTATAAGAACAATGGATTGGTTTGGCTTTGAAAATTTAGTCTGCTCCCCTACTTGTGTTGAACTTTATAATCCAAAAGTCGTTCAAGCTTCTATGGGTTCAATTTTTAGAATTAATACAAGCTATCAGGAACTATCCCCCTTTTTATCCCACCACCAACAATTTAGCATTTATGGAGCTGTATTAGATGGAAAAAACTGCTTTAAAAACAAACTTCAAAAAAAAAATACTATTTTATTAATGGGAAATGAATCTAACGGAATTAGTAAAGACCTCTACCCTTTTATTTCTCACAAAATTACCATTCCAAAATTTGGAAGAGCTGAATCACTAAATGTAGCCATTGCCACTAGTATTTTTTGTGCTGAATTTGTAAAGTAAAAAAAAGTTAAAATCGATCTAATATTTTTACAATCTTATTCACTACTGAACAGAATCTAGAAGAATATCTTAACTAGTCGAACCTTAAAAAATCAATTTTAGGCTAAAGGTTTAAAAAATAGATTTTCGAAAATATAAAAAAGATCTTAAAAAATAAACAAAAAGAAGATTTGTATTTATTCATCCTTCTTTTGAAGTTAAAACCAGCAGCAGCAAGCATAATATTAATACTATCGCCCAC
>JAVVER010000013.1:0-44391 GCA_032251145.1 Vicingaceae bacterium
TATACAGCCATAACTTGCTGCTATAATAGCTTGTTTGTGTTTTTTGTTTGTTACTAACAAATGCTTTTTGTGTGTTTGTTATATAAAATTGGGATTTTACATTGTAAATAAGATAGTTGCTTATTGGTTAATCTTATTTAAAAAGGTTTTTTTATTTCAATGGGTCGTTCCAATTTTTGTCGGTCTTGCTTTTCTCAATAAATACCCTCTTTTGGCTTTTTCTTATTCTCTTTAAAAGGATTTCCCCATTTTTTATCATTTTGATTTTTTTCGTTATGAATTTTAATATGTGATTCAAAATGCCATTTTCTCTTTTTCATCGTTAACGCATCAAAAGTATCTAATGCCGGACCATAATATTCGTAAATTCCTTTCACCCTTGAACTAGATGGAACTAAAAAATCAAAAATAATTTGCTTTTGTTTCGGATGGTATTTCAACGACATGCTTGCATTCTTTGAATATTCAAAAATTACCCTGCGTTGTGTTCTTTTTTCCATCTTAAAAATAGGAGCTCCCAGCTTAATGTTGCCTTTATTGTCCACCACAATTACATCTATCACTTTTTTGTTGGTCATTAAATTATTTCCATCCCAACCCAAAACGGTATAGTAGTCCTCCCCTATTTTCTTATCATGAATAATCTCATAATACAAAGCTCCAAACCATGTATTTGCCGTAAATGTTTTGGTTTCTAGCTTATCTAATTCCGCAGATTTATCTATTAACTCAGTAACAATCACTTTTTCATCGGCTGTTTTAAACTGAATAAAAGCAAAGTAAGTGTAAGTACCATCTGTATGCGGTAAGGTCCAATTGTAAATTTTTAATTGATTAGCTTTTAACACACTAATTTTTTCTACTTCACTAAAATCTGCATCAAACGAAGCATTGTTGGTTAACACTTCCTCTAAAACAGCTTTAAATTTGGTGTTAGCTGCTGCTTTTTGTTCGTCAGTACTACTTTCTATAATTGCTTTACCATATTTATTAAGAGAATCTATTTCACTACTAAACAAACCAGGCAGTTCTTGTGTTACTCCTAACAATGGAAACAGTACAATTAATAAAATAAGATTAATTTTTTTTATCATGATATAAAGTTAAAAATAAAAAACCGTGTAAAGTAATTAAACTATACACGGTTTTTATTTACCAATATTGTTCCACTTACAATTTTATAAGTGTAATCTATCTTTTTTTGCTAATAATTCCTCTTCCGTTTCTCTAACATCTTCATCATCCACACAACAATCAACCGGACAAACTGCCGCACATTGAGGCTCATCATGGAAACCTTTACACTCTGTACATTTATCAGGTACAATGTAGTAAAAATCTAAACTAACCGGTTCTTGGGCTTCATCAGCATCAACTGAAGAACCGTTCATTAACCCATAGTTTCCACTAACTTCAGTTCCGTCACTTACTCTCCATTCATCACCACCTTCATAAATTGCATTGTTAGGACATTCTGGTTCACAAGCCCCACAATTAATACATTCGTCTGTTATTATAATTGCCATTTGTTATCAATTTTTATGTTCGTAATTTCGCATGCAAATATAAGAAAACTTAAATGAATTTAGATACTAGAATTGCTGCTTTTATTGTTTTAGGGAAATTCCTTAAGCAGTTTCATTCACTAGAAAAAACCTCAGAAAATCAATCGCTTAACAAAATATTTTTTGATGATTTTAATGATTTGATTTTAAGACAAAAAAGTTTAAACGGTTGGTTTACAGAAGAAAATGTTAGAAATGCCATTGGTAAAATTGCTGCTATGCTTAAAGCAGATGAATTAAAAAAATGGCTTGCTACTTACTCCATTTCTGAGGAAAAAACTAAAAAAATTGGAGTTATAATGGCAGGAAATATTCCTTTGGTGGGTTTTCACGATTTTTTAAGTGTGCTCATTTTTGGAAATATTTTTATCGGAAAATGTGCTTCATCAGATAATACCTTAATAAAAAAAATTGCGGATATTTTAATACACATCAATCCAGCATTTAAAGAGCGAATAATTTTTACGGAACAATTTAATAAAAACACTCCTGCTGATGCTTTTATAGCTACAGGAAGCAATAACTCTGCTCGTTATTTTGAATACTATTTCGGAAAATATCCATCCATTATCAGAAAAAACAGAAATAGTATAGCCGTAATTAACGGTAAGGAAAGTAAAGAAGAATTGGCTGAATTAGGGAAAGATATTTTTAATTATTTTGGATTAGGTTGCCGAAATGTTTCTAAACTATATGTCCCTAAAAATTATGATTTCACTCCATTTTTTGAAGCTATTTTTGATTTTCAGGACGTAGTAAATAATAATAAGTACGCCAATAATTACGATTACCACAAAGCCATCTATTTACTGAATAGCGAACAACTTTTAGACAATAATTTTGTATTGCTTAAAGAAGACAATAGTTTAAGCTCACCTGTTGGCGTGATTTTTTACGAACGGTATGATTCAGTAGCCCAATTAGAAAAAGAAATACAAGCTAAATTAGAAGAAATACAATGTGTGGTTAGTCAAACAAAATTTCCATTTGAAACGGTTAATTTTGGAGCAGCTCAATCACCTCATTTAAGTGATTATGCTGATGGTGTTGATACTATGGCTTTTTTAAATCAATTATAATTATTACAAAACTATATAATGGAAAGTATTAAAAGAAATCAAATAATTGATTTAGAAATATCTGCGGTAGCTTTTGGTGGTAAAGGAATTGCTAAAATAGCTACAGAAAAAGGCGATTACGTATTATTTGTTCCCAACACCATTAAAGGACAAAAAGTTCGTGCTCGTGTAGTAAAAAGAAAAAGTAGTTTTGCAGAGTGTAAATTGGTAGAGGTGTTAAAAAAATCTCCCGATGAAGTTACACTTCCTTACCAAGCTATTTCAGGTGCTCCTTATGCAACCTTGCCTATTGAAATTCAACAGCAAAACAAGCAAGAGCAAGTTTTTGACATTTATAAGAAATTAGCTAAACTACCTAATGTAGAAGAGTTGTTTGATGAATATATTGGCTCGCCCGAAAATTGGCATTACCGAAACAAAATGGAATATTCTTTTAGTGCCATTGGTTTTGATGTGGAAAAACAAGAAGAATTTGACGGTTTTGCTCTAGGGTTCAAAAAAAGAGGTACTTGGTGGATAGTAGAAAATTTAGAAAAAGATAGCGGGCTTTTTGATGCTGAATTTGAAAATAAACTTAGAGAAATTCGATTATTTTGCAAAAAATCGGGTTTACCAGCTTGGCATCCACCGAAAAAAGAAGGTTTTTTCAGGTTTTTAGTAGTACGAAAAAGTTACCAAACAGGTAAATTGCTTATTAAACTAGTTACTTCTAGCGATGGCTTAGACAAGTTTGATTTTGAAGGTTTTGTAGTGTTGTTAAATCAACTTTTCCCTGATAGAATTGAAGGAATAATACATACTACTAATGATGATATTGGTGATAATGCTCAATCTCGTTTAGGAACCGAAACCGTACTTTATGGTAACAGTGTAATTACAGAATCCTTACTAGGGTTATCTTTTGAGGTGAGCATGCAAAGTTTCTTCCAAACCAATCCAAAGTGTGCTGAGTTACTTTATCAAAAAGCAGTAAATTATGCTGTTGAAGATAAAACTGATTTTAAGGATAAAACCATTATGGATTTATTTTGCGGAACAGGAACTATTGGTCAGATTATGGCAGCTAAAACCAACGCTAAAGTGATAGGTGTTGATATTGTTGCTGAAGCCATTGAAAACGCTAAGGAAAATGCTGAAAAAAACAACGTAAGCAATGTTTCTTTTTATGCTGCCGATGTCAATAAATTTTTATTTGATTATCCTGAATATACAGGAAAAATAGACACTATAATTTTAGACCCTCCAAGAGCAGGTATTGCTAAAAAAGCCTTACAGAAAGTATTAGAACTAGGAGCTAATCGCATTGTTTATGTTAGCTGTAATCCAGCTACGCAAGCCAGAGACATTTTGGAAATTAAAGAGAAAGGTTACGAATTAAAAAAATTCAGCTTAGTAGATCAATTTCCGCATACTGCCCATATAGAGTCAGTAGCGTTGTTTAGTTTGGTATAAAACCTATAAAGTTTATGAATTAATATTACTAACTATTTTATAAGAATCTTTATCTTTACCCTATATGAAAAACAAAGAACAATGGAGTCCAAGTAAATATGTCTTAAAAAATGGCAGGCTTAAAGCATCAAAAAACAAGAAAGATGTAACCATTTCATCTCGCTTATTTGTAGATTTGGTTGCTTCATTTTATCAAGAAAATATTCCGCTTTATGTTTCCGGAAACTTATTAGATTTAGGTTGCGGAAAAGTTCCGTTATATGCAGCGTATGAAAACTATATTTCAGATGTAACTTGTGTTGATTGGCAAAATACCATTCATAAAAATCCTTTCTTAGACATTGAAACTGATATTAATCAACCACTTCCTATTGAAAATGAAAATTTTGATACTGTAATCTTATCCGATGTACTGGAACATATTAGAAAACCTGAAGAACTTATTGCAGAAATCCACAGAATAATGAAGCCTAATGGAAAATTTATGTTGAATGTTCCTTTTTTCTATTGGTTGCACGAACAACCGTTTGATTATTTCAGATATACCAAATTTGCCCTTCAATCGATGTTAGAAGATGCAGGTTTTAAAGTACTAAAACTTGAACCTATGGGTGGCATACCAGAAATAATGACCGATATTTTTTGTAAAAATGTGTTAGTTGCTCCTGTTATAGGGAAACCTACTGTTTTATTAAGTCAATTTATTACCCGTTTATTTTTAAAAACAGGTATTGGTAAAAAAGTTTCTAAAAAAACTGCTGAAAAATTTCCTTTGGGTTATTTTGTGGTGGTGGAAAAGTAGAATAATATTTAAGCTATAAAATCACCAAGTTTATCAATTGTAGTAGCCGGACAGAATATGAAATTTCTATTGTAAGTATCCTTATTTACTTCATTTAAATTTGAAATCAAATTTAGTTTCTTTGTTGCTTCAATGTAATGATACAATTTATAATCTGTCATTTTATCAATACACTCTTGAACCTCTTTTTCAATTACATCATAAACTTCACAAATAATTATAGGTTTATATTTATTAATCACATCTAAACTACTTTGTAAAATAAGATGTTCAGTACACTCTGTATCTAGTTTAATTAAATCAATCTGTTTAATTTCGTTGTCTTTTATAACACTTTGTAATGTAGTTACATCAACTAAATATGAAGAAGATTTTGTAGCTCCAAATTTATTTTGAAGACTGTTTGAGCCATTTAAATTATAATCAACCCAAGGATATTTACTATTAATAACATCATAAAACTCAAGCCGTCCATCTATATCTGAAACTGCTTTATTTATTACAGTTACATTTTTTAATTTATTTTCATTAATATTTTTATTTAAATAATGAAGTGGACCTAAAGAGGGTTCAAAAGCAATTATTTTTACAGAAGAGTTAATTTTTTCTCCTAAAATAGAGAAATAACCAATATTAGCTCCTATATCAAAAAACACATTTGACTGTTTTATTAAATGCTCAAACAGCATTGTAAATTCATAATTTTCAGCACCATTATAAAAAATTTCCTTCGTTACATAACACGTTTGATTGGTATGAAGAAAAAACAAATGTTTTTTAAAGCTTACTTTTAACTTTCCACTCACAGAAATAACTATCGGCTTTAATAATAACTTACCACTCATCTTAAGAAAATTTCTTAAAAGGTAGTTAATAGTAGGATGATATATTATTTTATAGAATAAATTCATAAAGCCAAAAATAAAAAGTCAAATTTACTTTTTATCTTCCCATTATTGTTTTTTTCTTAATACTAATAAAACTCATATGCTCCTGAAATAATTTTAATAAACATTTTCTTTCTGTCTTCGTAAGTAAAATTCTCAACAATTCTTTTTCTAGCTAATAATGGTAATTTCTCTCTTCTTGTATCAATTAAAGCTTCATCAACCAGATTACTCAAAAGATTCACATCTCTTTTATTCAATATATATCCCGTTTCTCCAATAATAAATGGAATACCAGAAACATTAGAACCTATTGGAATACATCCGCAAGACATTGCTTCTGCTAATGCATTTGGGAATCCCTCCATAATAGAAAGTTGAAAGTAAAATTCGTGCTGACTAAAAAGAGTTGGAACTTCATTAATAGGAACATACCGATGCAATTCTACATTATCAGGAACTTCAATTTTCTTCACCCCATCCCAACCAACAAGTGTAAAAGATAGTTCTGGTCGTAATTTTGCTAATGCTATTACCATATCAAAACCTTTGCGTTTAAAAGCATAGTTGTCATTCAAATTTCCTATAGTAATAAATGAATTTTTCTTTCTTACTACGGTTGGGTTAGGTTTGAAAAAATCAATATCATACCCATAATAAACTGGAGTAAAAGGAATTTTTTTTGCTTTAGGATAAAAATGGGTATAACCTTGTGTAGGCATTCCTCCCTCATAATAGTTATAATCTTGATAAACCAAACTCTCATGAACCGGTAAAATGTGCGTTGCTAATTGGAGTGATTTTCCTGTACAAAAGCCTAATAATTTTTTTGTGTAATTTCCATAATTAAAATCAGGGAATTTAGAACCATCATTACCTGCCACAATGATAAGGCAAGGTTTATTAAAAAGTTTGCCAAAAATAGCGGGTAATAGCGAATTATATCCAGCAAAATGTGACATTAATACGTCTGTTTTACGAATGTTAAGTAATAAAAAAAAGAATTGTTTAAAAAATTCAAAAGGAGTTTTCCATTTTACTTTTATTTTAAATTCATAAGGTATAACATTATAATTTTGATTAAGAATTTCTATATCCCTCAAAATAAAAGTGGTAGGTAAGGGATAAAAATAAAGTATATTTTTTATATTATCCATTTAGTGCCTTTTAATTTTAAATGGGAAGTATTTATTTACCATTAAATTTATATCTGGAGAAATATTAAGAAAATATACGGGTAAAAAATACAAAACAGAAAATAATATAGATTTAGTTATAATTAGAATTATTTTATTATCAAAAGAAAAAGGAATATAGTAAACAATTATAGCAGATATAAATCCGAAAAGTAGCATTAGTAATGTTGCCCAACTATAAGGTTGCATTTTTAGTTTTTTCCAAATATAAATAAATACAACTACATTAAAAAAAAGAAAAACAACTGCTGTAGCAATAGCTGCTCCATAAATTCCGTAAATAGGAATAAAAATTAAATTTGTTATCACCACAAGTAATAAAAGTAAAATGGCTAAAAAAGCTTCAGCTCTATAAAATCGGGTTACTGTTAAAATTATCAAGTTTAATCCAGAAGCCATATCAAAAAGGCGGGCAAATCCTAAAATTAGAATGATGTATTTAGCTTTGGCAAATTCGGGCTTCATAAAAGTTAATAAATCATTAATATTTAAAGCTATGCAGCCGAAAATTACTACTCCCAAAAATGCTAAAATTACAGAGCTTTTTTTATAAAAATCAGCTATGTTTTGTAAGTTTTTATGTTTCCAATCATAAGCAACAATGGGTGCAGAAATTCTAGATAGTGCATTATTAGGGATATAAATAATTGAAACGATATAGGTTGCAATGGCATATATCCCCACACTTTCTAATTTATTTTCAGGCAAAAGTGCTCCTATCATTAATAAGTCAACATTTATAACGAGAATTAAAGTAACTCCACTTAAAATAGAGTATGTGCCATAATTAAGTAATGGTTTTAATATTCTTTTTTTATAAAAATTAGGATTTGTATCGAAAACAAATTCATTACTTTTTATCAATTCAATAACACAAAGAGCTGCTGTTAAAAAGTAACCTAGCATATAAATCAACATGAATTGAAAAAAAGTGCAAAAACCATAATAGTAGAAAAGTATAGCTATAAGCCAATAAATTCGGATAATCACATTTCTCAACAGGTTCGTAAACACTGTTTTTCGAAGAGCTTGTAAAAAAGATTCAAACACCAAAAAAAGTAAAAATCCCAATGTTACCAATGGTATCCAACTATAATAGTTACTAAAAAGAGCAGAATCATCACTGTAAAACTGAAGAATTGATGACTTGAAAATCAGATATATAAAAGTAATAATAATAAACCCAGCACTAGAAATAATTAGTAAAAGAGAGAGAAGACCATTATTCTTGTTCGGTTCATTCCTAAAAATAGGGAAAAATTTAACAGCAATTCGGTGGACTCCAAAAGATGAAAGTTGTGCCATTGTTGTTGCTAACGAAAGTACCAAGCGAGTTAGCCCAAATTCTTCTTGCGATAAAAAAAGCGGGAAAAGTATTACAACATTAACAAAACCAATTAATACTCCAGCATAATTGATTATTGTATTAAAAAAAGCTTGTCGTTGTATTATTCCCAAATGATTAGAGATTATAGATTAGAGATTTAGAAACCCTTCACTTTAATTAACACATTTATAAATTATTAGATTTACAAATTAAATCATGCTACTTTTAGTTTATTGCTAATTTTTGAATTATTAAATTTTTCTTTAGCATAATTCATTGTAATTTTTAACTCTGAAGCTTCATTTTTAGATGGCAACTCAAACATGGCATCTAGCATAATTGCTTCGCAAATAGAACGCAAACCTCTAGCTCCAAGCTTATATTCCATTGCTTTTTCTACAATAAAATCTAACGCTGCTTTATCAAAAGAAATTTTGATATTATCTATTTCGAACAATTTCATGTATTGTTTTACGATGGCATTTTTTGGCTCTGTAAGAATTCTTCTTAATGCTTTTGCATCTAAAGGTTCTAAATAGGTTAAAACTGGTAGCCTACCTATCAACTCAGGAATTAAACCAAATGATTTTATATCTTGAGGGGTTACATATTGCAATAAATTGTCTTCATCAATTTTTTCTTGGTTGGTACTTTTATAACCAATTACTTGAGTACTTAATCTTCGTGCAATTTTTTTAGTTATCCCATCAAATGCACCACCACAAATAAATAATATATTTTTGGTTTCAACCGAAATCATTTTTTGTTCAGGGTGTTTTCTTCCTCCTTGGGGCGGTACATTTACTGAAGCTCCTTCTAATAATTTAAGTAAGGCTTGTTGTACTCCTTCTCCACTTACATCTCTTGTTATAGAAGGATTATCACTTTTTCTAGCAATTTTATCAATTTCATCAATAAAAACTATCCCTCTTTGGGCAGCTTCAACATCATAATTTGCTGCTTGTAACAATCTAGATAAAATGCTTTCAACGTCTTCTCCAACATAACCTGCCTCTGTTAAGATGGTTGCATCAGCAATACAAAAAGGCACTTTTAATACTTTAGCTATGGTTTTAGCCAACAAGGTTTTTCCTGTTCCTGTTTCTCCAACCATTAAAATATTTGATTTTTCTATATCAACATCTTCGTGGTTTTTAATTGTTTTTTGGGTTAATCTTTTGTAATGATTATAAACGGCAACCGACAATACTTTTTTAGCATCATCTTGACCAATAACATATTCATCAAGATGTTTTTTTAATTCTGCCGGTTTTAATAATTCTATTTGTGCAAATAAATCCTGATTAACTTTTCCTGAAGTTTCCTCGGTTACAATCTGTTGTGCTTGATGAATACAATGGTTACAAATATGCCCTGTAACACCTGCAATCATTACATCTACTTCTTTTTTACTTCTATTGCAAAATGAACATTTTACTTGTTTGGCTTCCATAATTTAGTATATTAGGTAAAAGTATATAAAATTTTTAAACGGCTACTTTAGCATTTTCAACAATGTTGGTAATAAAATCATCAAACAAATACCTTGAATCATGTGGACCTGGTGATGATTCTGGATGATATTGAACTGAAAACACTGGCTTACCTTTTACTTTAAGTCCTGCTACCGTATTATCATTTAAATGTTTATGTGTTAATTCTACTTCGTTTGAATTAGCAACATCATCAAAGTTTACTACAAAACCATGATTTTGAGAAGTTATTTCACCTTTTCCGGTTTGTACATTTAAAACTGGGTGATTACAACCTCTATGTCCGTTATGCATTTTGGATGTAGATAAACCCATAGAGAGTGCTAATATTTGGTGTCCAAGACAAATACCGAAAACTGGCAGACCTGAATTAGCAATTTGTTTAACCGTTTCAATTTGTGATTTCATTACCGAAGGATCACCAGGACCATTAGATAACATAAAGCCGTCTGGTTGCCACTGGTTCATTTCTTCAAAAGTTGCATCCATAGGAAACACTTTTAAATAACAATCTCTTTCTGCCAAACATCTTAAAATATTTTTCTTTACACCTAAATCTAAAACAGCTACTTTATATTTAGCATTTTCGTTACCAACAAAGTAAGCCTCTTTGGTGCAAACTTTAGAAGATAATTCTAAGCCTTCCATTGACGGAACTTCTTTCAGCTTTTGTTTTAATAATTCAACATCTTCTGTTTCTGATGATATGATGGCGTTCATTGCTCCTTTATCTCTAATATGACGAACTAAAGCTCTCGTATCTACATCAGAAATTCCTACTAATTGGTGCTCTTCAAAATAAGCTTGAAGCGAACCATCAGCTCTTTCTCTGGAATACATGTTAGAGAATTTTTTACAAACTAAGCCTGCTATTTTTATAGAATCAGATTCTACCTCTTCATTATTTACTCCATAATTCCCGATATGAGAAGTTGTGGTTACTAAAATTTGTCCAAAATAAGATGGATCGGTAAAAATTTCTTGATAGCCGGTCATTCCTGTATTAAAACAAATCTCTCCGGTTGTTGTTCCAATATGACCTGCAGGTTTTCCATAAAAGATGGTGCCATCTTCCAATAATAAAATAGCTTTATTTTCCATTGTTGTAAATAAATTTAGGTTGTTACAAAATTACATTATCCTTTTTTGATATTATAGTAAAATACAATAAAAAAGGCGAACTAAAATAGCTCGCCTTTTAAACTTTATTTATATGAAAAAAATGTATTAGTCTTTCTTTTCATCTTCTTCAGTTGTTTCTTCTTTAGCTGCTTTTGGTTCTTCAGCTTTAGTTTCTTTTACAACTTCTTCAGTTTTTTTAGGTTCTTCAACTACAGTTTCTTCAGCTTTAACTTCAGTAGTAGTTTCAGTTGCTTTTTTGGCTCCGCCTCTTCTTCTTCTTGATGAAGATTTTTTAGCTCCACCATCTTTCAACATGTTTTCGTTGTAATCAACTAATTCAATAAAACACATTTGAGCATTATCACCTAATCTAAAACCAGTTTTAAGGATTCTTGTGTATCCTCCTGGTCTTTCCATTACCTTAGTAGAAACTTCTCTGAAAAGTTCAGTTACAGCTTCTTTACTTTTAAGGTAACTAAACACAACTCTTCTTGAGTGAGTTGAATCAGTTTTAGATTTTGTAATGATAGGCTCAATAAACTTTTGTAAAGCTTTTGCTTTAGCAACAGTTGTGCTTACTCTTTTATGTTGAATAAGAGAACATGCCATATTTGCCAACATAGCTTTTCTATGTGGTGCTTGTCTGCTTAAGTGATTAATTTTTTTACCGTGTCTCATAACTAATTACTCCTTATCTAATTTATAGGCAGCTACATTCATTCCGAAAGTAAGGCCTTTGCTTTCTACTAATTCATCTAATTCGGTTAATGATTTTTTACCGAAGTTTCTGAACTTTAACAAATCATTTTTATTGAATGATACTAAGTCTCCTAACGTATCCACATCAGCAGCTTTTAAACAATTTAGTGCTCTTACAGATAAATCCATATCCACTAATTTAGTTTTTAATAACTGTCTCATGTGTAGAGAATCTTCATCAAATTCTTCAATAGAAGAGCTTTCTGGAGAGTCTAATGTAATTCTTTCATCAGAGAAAAGCATGAAGTGATAAATTAACACTTTAGCTGCTTCTTTTAAAGCATCTTTAGGATGAATAGAACCATCAGTAGTAATATCAATAATTAATTTTTCGTAATCCGTTTTTTGTCCAACTCTATAGTTTTCAACGAAATATTTTACGTTTCTAATTGGAGTATGGATAGAATCTATTGAAATAGAGCCGAAACTAGCATCTGCAGGCTTGTTTTCTTCAGATGGTTTGTAACCTCTACCTTTGTTAATAGTAATTTCCATTTGGAATTTAACAGATTTTTCCATGTTACAGATAACTAAATCTGTATTTAATACTTGGAAAGCTGAAGTAAATTTACCTATATCGCCAGCAGTAAGTTGTTCTTGACCACTAACAGTTACGATTAACTTTTCGTTATCAATATCTTCAATTTGTTGTTTAAAACGAACTTGTTTTAAATTTAATATTATTTGAGATACATCTTCTACAATACCTTTAATTGCAGAAAACTCATGATCAACACCTTCAATCTTAACAGAGGTAATAGCAAAACCTTGTAAAGAGTTTAATAATACTCTTCTAAGTGCGTTACCTACTGTTATACCATAACCTGGTTCTAAAGGTCTGAATTCAAACGATCCAAAAAAGTCGTCTGAACTATTCATGATTACTTTATCAGGTTTTTGGAGATCTATAATTGCCATAATTCTATATGTTTAAAGTTTATTTAGAGTAAAGCTCTACTATTAATTGTTCTTTTATGTTTTCCGGAATTTGTTGACGTTCCGGTAGGTTAATTACAGTTCCTGACATTTGATTTCCATCCCAATTTAACCATTCGTGCTTTGAAGCAGAATTAGCAGCTAATGAAGCAGAAATAGATTCTAATGATTTAGATTTTTCTCTAACTCCAATAACATCACCTTCTTTTAGCGTGTATGATGGGATGTTTACTAAACTTCCGTTAACGGTAATATGTCTGTGGCTTACTAATTGTCTGGCAGCACTTCTTGTAGGAGCAATACCTAATCTGTAAACGATGTTATCTAATCTTAACTCACAAAATTGAAGTAATAATTCACCAGTAATACCAGTTTTTCTAGACGCTTTTTCAAAAATATTAGCAAATTGTTTTTCTAAAATACCGTAAGTATATTTAGCTTTTTGTTTTTCTGCTAACTGAATTGCGTATTCAGATTGTTTTCCTCTTCTTTTGTTAGGACCGTGTTGTCCTGGAGGGTAATTTTTTCTTTCTAAAACCTTGTCTGGACCAAAAATTGGTTCTCTAAATTTTCTAGAGATTTTCGACTTAGGACCTCTGTATCTTGCCATTTTATTTAATTATTTATTTTTATTAATATTATTAAGAACTAATTATGAATTAAGGTCAATATCCTTCGATAATTAATTACGTTCTTACGATTTTTATTATACTCTTCTTCTTTTTGGAGGACGACATCCATTATGAGGTAGAGGAGTAATATCTACTATCTCAGTTACAACAATACCACTATTGTGTAATGTTCTAATTGCAGATTCTCTTCCAGCTCCAGGACCTTTAACAAAAACCTTAGCTTTTCTTAATCCGTACTCGTAAGCTTCTTTTGCACAGTCTGCAGCAGCTAATTGAGCAGCATAAGGAGTGTTCTTTTTAGAACCTCTAAAGCCCATTTTTCCAGCTGACGACCAAGAAATAACTTGTCCGTTAGTATTAGTTAAGCTAATGATTATGTTGTTAAAAGACGCATGAATATGTGCCTCTCCATAAGCTTCAACATTTACTTTTTTCTTCTTTTTAACGTTTGACTTTGCCATTTTTATTTGTTTGAAGTTTGAAGTTTGAGGTTTGAAGTTTTTAAACCTCTAACTTCAAACCTTGAACTTATTTATTATTTAGTTACTTTTTTCTTGTTAGCAACAGTTTTCTTTCTACCTTTTCTAGTTCTAGAGTTGTTTTTTGTTCTTTGTCCTCTAAGTGGTAAGCCTGATCTGTGACGAACACCTCTATAACATCCAATATCCATCAATCGTTTGATGTGTAATTGAACTTCAGAACGTAGTGCTCCTTCAATTTTAAATTCTTCGTTGATAATTTTTCTGATTTTAGATAAATCATCATCATCCCAATCTTGAACTTTTTTGTTTAAGTCAACACCAGCTTTTTCTAAAATTTTCTTAGAAGAAGAATTTCCTATACCATAGATATAAGTTAATCCTATAACACCTCTTTTGTTTTTTGGTAAGTCTATACCTGCAATCCTTGCCATATTATATTAATTAATGTAAGTTTATTTACTAGTTTTAATGATTAACAAAATTAACCTTGTCTTTGTTTAAATTTAGGGTTCTTTTTATTAATGATGTATAAACGTCCTTTTCTTCTAACAATTATACAATCTGCACTTCTCTTTTTTAATGATGCTCTTACTTTCATCTCTTATTCTTTTTAAATTATTCTATTTATATCTAAATGAAATTCTTCCTTTTGTTAAATCATAAGGAGACATTTCCACTTTTACTTTATCTCCGGGTAAAATACGAATGTAGTTCATTCTCATTTTTCCTGAAATATGAGCCGTTATAATGTGTCCATTTTCAAGCTCTACTCTAAATAGTGCATTAGATAATGCTTCTATTATTGTTCCATCTTGCTCTATCGATGCTTGTTTTGCCATTTATAATTTTTACTTTTTATTTTTTAATACTTCTTCAATAAACTCATGAGATGATAATACATCTGCTTTTCCTTTTCTAATAGCCACATCATGTTCAAAATGAGCTGACACAGAACCATCAACTGTAAGAATTGTCCATCCGTCTTTTCCTTCTTTCACTTCTTTCTTTCCTAAGTTAATCATAGGCTCTATGGCTATAACCATCCCTTCTTTTAACATTATGCCGTTTCCTCTTTTACCAAAATTAGGAACTTGAGGTTCCTCATGAAGCTCTCTTCCTAATCCGTGCCCTACTAATTCTCTCACCACTCCATACCCATGTTCGTGTGCTAAACTTTGAACAGCATAACCTATATCTCCAATTCTATTTCCTACAACTGCTTGTTCAATAGCTCTTTTTAAACATTCTTTGGTAACTTCTAACAACTTTTTTACTTCGGGTTTAACATCCCCAATCTCAAAAGTGTAAGCTACATCACCATAAAAACCATTTTTCAACACTCCACAATCTACAGATACAATGTCTCCATCTTCTAAAGGTCTATCGGTTGGTAATCCATGAACTACTGCATCATTTACTGAACAAAGCAATGTACTCGGACAACCGTATAATCCTTTAAAACCTGGTTTTGCATTGTTATCTAAAATATATTCTTCAGCAATTTTATCTAACGCAGCTGTTGTTACACCTGGTTTAATAATTTTAGCAACTTCGGCTAATGTTTTTCCAACAAGTAAAGAACTCTCTCTTAATAATTCTATCTCTTCGTCTGTCTTGTAATAAATTTTACCCATTTAAAATCAATCTTCTAAATTATCCTGCCATCCCCATTCTTGATGATCTTCCTTTAATTTTTCCAGTCTTCATTAATCCATCATAATGACGCATTAACAAGTGACTTTCTATTTGTTGTAAAGTGTCCAAAATTACACCTACCATAATTAATAATGAAGTTCCACCATAAAAATATGCAAATGCCTGATTTACACCAAATATCGCAGCGAAAGCTGGTAAAATAGCTACTAAAGCTAAGAAAATCGATCCTGGTAAAGTAATTCTTGACATCACATTATCTATAAATTCTGCAGTTCTTTTTCCTGGTTTAACACCTGGAATAAATCCTCCACTTCTTTTCATTTCTTCTGCCATTTGATTTGGATTAATGGTTACAGCAGTATAAAAATAGGTGAATGCTATAATCATTAAGAAGAAAGTTAAATTATAAGCAAACCCGTTTGGATTACTGAATGTAGTAACAATCCAGCTTGTAGCTCCTGAATCTCCAAAACCTGCTAAGGTCATTGGAATAAACATAATTGCTTGAGCAAAGATGATAGGCATTACTCCCGCTGCATTTACTTTTAAAGGAATGTAATCTCTTACACCTCCGTATTGTTTGTTACCTACTATTCTTTTCGCATATTGAACAGGAATTCTCCTAGTACCTTGAACTAATAAAATAGTAATTAAAATAACTAATAACAATACTGCAACTTCTATCAATAAGATAATTGGTCCACCAACACCACCGATACCGAATCTAGATCCAATTTCGAACACAAATGCAGAAGGTAAGTTAGCAATAATACCAATCATAATTAATAAAGAGATACCATTACCAATACCTTTTTCAGTTATTCTTTCACCAATCCACATTACAAACATAGTACCTGTGATTAATAAAAGAACTGTTGAGAACCACCATAATGGCCCTTCATTAGGTACCACACCAGGGTAGTTAGCCACCTGAGTAGCGATATAACCTGGAGCTTGAAAACCAGTAATTGCAATAGTTAATACTCTAGTGATTTGATTAATTTTTCTTCTACCGCTTTCTCCCTCTTTTTGTAATCGTTGGAAGTAAGGAATTGCCATTCCTAACAACTGAATTACAATAGAAGCAGAAATATAAGGCATAATTCCTAAAGCAAAAATTGATGCTCTACTAAATGCACCACCTGCAAAAATATTAATCAAATCCATGATTCCACCACCCGTTCCGCCAGCATTTGCAGCTTCAAGAGCAGTAGAATCTACACCAGGTAAAACTACATAAGAACCTAAACGATAAACTAACAACAAACCAAGTGTTGTTAGAATACGCAATCTAAGTTCTTCTATACTTAAAATATTTTTTATGGTCTCTATAAATCTTTTCATTCTGTTTAATTACTAATTAAAGCTGAGTTGCTGTACCTCCAGCGGCCTCAATTGCAGCTTTAGCAGTTTTGGAAAATCCGTTCACTTTAACATCTAATTTTGCTTTAAGTTCACCTCTTCCTAAAATTTTAACTAAATCATTGTTAGATACTAGTCCATTTGCTTTAAGAACTTCAAAAGTAATTTCAGTTACTTTTTTCTCATCAGCTAATTTTTGCAGTACATCTAAGTTAATACCTTTATAAGCTACTCTGTTTATATTGGTAAAACCAAATTTAGGTACTCTTCTTTGAAGTGGCATTTGTCCACCTTCAAATCCTATTTTAGTAGAGTATCCTGATCTAGATTTCGCTCCTTTATGTCCTCTTGTGGAGGTTCCGCCTCTTCCTGATCCTTGACCTCTACCTACTCGCTTACGCTGTTTTGTTGAACCCTTCGCAGGTTTTAAATTTGATAAGTCCATCTTTTATTTTTTTAATTTGTTATTTTACTACTTCAACTAAGTGATTAACTTTAGCAATCATTCCTAAAATTTGAGGAGTTGCTTCGTGTTCAACTACTCTATTCATTTTTTTCAACCCTAGAGCAATCAATGTTCTTTTTTGTCTTTCAGGACGTTTAATAGAACTTTTTACTTGTTTAACTTTAATTTTTGCCATCTTATAAAAATTTTAACTATCCGTTAAATACTGTATTTAAATCTACACCTCTTTGATCTGCAATTGTGTATGCATCTCTTAAGTTAGCAAGTGCATCTAATGTAGCTTTAACCACATTGTGAGGGTTTGAAGATCCTTTTGATTTTGCTAAAACATCAGTTATACCAACACTTTCGAAAACAGCACGCATTGCACCACCTGCAATTACTCCTGTTCCGTGAGCAGCTGGTCTGATGAATACTCTTGCACCACCAAACTTACCATTTTGTTCGTGAGGAACTGTTCCATTAATAATTGGAACTCTAATGCAGTTTTTCTTTGCTGAATCAATACCTTTAGTAATTGCTTCTGTTACTTCGTTAGCTTTACCTAATCCGTGTCCTACAACACCATTTTCATCACCAACAACAACAATTGCTGAAAAGCTGAAATTTCTACCACCTTTGGTAACTTTGGTAACTCTATTAATTGCTACTAATCTGTCTTTTAATTCAGTTTCGGTAGCTCTTACTCTTTTATTATCTGTTTTTGCCATCTTAAATATTTCTTGTTCTATATTTATTAGAATTTTAATCCACCTTCTCTTGCAGCTTCAGCTAATGCTTTAACTCTACCGTGGTATAAGTAACCATTTCTGTCGAATGCAATATTTGTAATTCCAGCTTTAACTGCTTTTTCAGCTATTGCTTTACCTACAATTGAGGCTACTTCGGTTTTATTACCTTTAGCTTTAACTTCTTTATCTCTTGATGAAGCAGCTACTAAAGTAGTACCTGTAATATCATTAATAATTTGAGCATAAATTTCTTTATTGCTTCTGAATACAGACAATCTTGGTTGTTCGTTAGTTCCTTTAACTACCTTTCTTATCCTTCTTTTTATTCTTAATCGTCTGTCTTTTCTACTTAGTGCCATAACAATTTTTTATTATGATTTATAATTATTTAGATGCCGATTTTCCGGCTTTTCTTCTTAGTTGTTCTCCTACGAACTTAATACCTTTACCTTTGTAAGGCTCTGGTTTTCTTAATGATCTTATTTTTGCTGCAACATGACCAATAAGTTGTTTATCGTGAGATTCTAATGTAATGATTGGGTTTTTACCTCTTTCAGCCTCAGCAGATACTTTAATTTCTTTAGGTATTTCAAATATAATATTGTGAGAATACCCTACCATTAAATCTAATCTTTGACCTTGTACGTTTGCTCTATATCCAACACCTACTAATTCTTGTTGAGTTTTAAAGCCTTCAGAAACACCTTGTATCATATTAGCAATTAAAGATCTATAAAGACCATGTTTTGCTTTATGAGGTTTTAATTCTGTGTGACGTGTAACATTAACAGTATCTCCTTCAACCTCTACAGTTATTACAGGATCTACATCTTGAGTTAACTCTCCTTTAGGTCCTTTAACAGTTACTAACCCTTTTTCTACTTTAATTTCAACTCCGCTTGGAACTGATATTGGGGATTTTCCTATTCTTGACATAATTCTAAATCTTTTAACTTTTTAATAGATGTAACTTAAAACTTCTCCACCAACATTCAGGTTTCTAGCTTCTTTATCGGTAATAACTCCTTTAGAAGTAGAAAGAATGGCTATACCTAAACCATTAATTACTCTTGGTAAATTTGAAGCATTAGCATATTTTCTTAAACCTGGCTTACTAATTCTTGTTAAGTTTGTAATTGCAGGTACTTTTGTTTGAGGGTGGTATTTCAAAGCAATTTTAATATTTCCTTGAACACCGTCATCTTCAAATTTATAATTTAAGATATAACCTTTTTCAAACAAAATTTTAGTCATTTCTTTCTTTAAATTTGATGCTGGTATATCAACCACTTTGTGCTTAGCACTTACAGCGTTTCTAACTCTTGTTAAATAATCTGCTACTGAATCTGTCATTTTTTTTAATTTATATATTATTGTATAAAGTACACTTTGATAATTTTATCAGTTATACTCCTTAACCAATTTTGTGGATTACCAACTTGCTTTAGTAATTCCAGGAATTAAACCATTAGAAGCCATTTCTCTAAAAGTTACCCTTGAAATTCCAAATTGTCTCATATAACCTCTTGGTCTTCCAGTTAATTTACATCTATTGTGTAACCTAACTTTTGATGAGTTTTTTGGTAATTTTTGTAATGCATCCCAATCTCCTGCTGCTTTTAAAGCTGCTCTTTTCTCTGCATATTTTTCAACCATTGCTTCTCGTTTTCTTTCACGAGCTTTCATTGATTCTTTTGCCATATCTTTTTATTTTTTCTTGAATGGAAATCCAAACTCAGTTAATAAAGCTTGACCTTCTTCGTTAGTTTTTGCAGTTGTAACGAATGTAATATCCATTCCACTTACATTTTTAATTTTATCTATATCAATTTCTGGGAAAATAATTTGCTCTTTAATACCTAAAGTAAAGTTTCCTCTTCCATCAAACCCTTTTGGTTCAATTCCTCTAAAATCTCTTGTTCTAGGTAATGCAACAGCAATTAATCTATCCAAAAATTCGTACATTTTATCACCTCTAAGTGTAACTCTTGCTCCAATAGGCATCCCTTTTCTTAACTTAAAGTTAGAGATATCTTTTTTAGAGTAAGTAGGGTTTGCTTTCTGACCTGTAATGGTAGTAATCTCTTCTACAGCAGATTCTACTAATCTTTTATCAGTAACAGCATCACCAACTCCTTGGTTAATACAAATTTTTTCCAATTTAGGAATTTGCATTACTGATGAGTACTCAAATCTTTTCATTAAAGATGGAGTAATTTCATCTTTGTATTGTCTTTTTAATCTTGGCTCGTAACTCATGATATCACCTCCCCTGATTTTTTAGCGTATCTAACTTTTTTTCCTTCGTTATCTAATTTTCTTCCTGTTCTGGTAGGTTTTCCTGATTTAGGATCTACAACCATTAAATTAGAAACATGAATTGATGCTTCTTCTTTAATAATTCCACCGTTAGGATTTGCAGCATTTGGCTTAGTATGTTTAGAGATTTTTTTAATTTTTTCTCCATCAACTATAGCACGTAAAGATTCTGTGAAAACTTTTTTCACAACGCCTTCTGCTCCTTTAGATTCACCGGCAATTACCTTTACTGTATCGCCTTTTTTAATGTGTAATTTAGACATAACTTAACTATTCTCTATAATATCAATTTATAAAACTTCAGGTGCCAAAGAAACTATTTTCATGAATTCTTTTTCTCTAAGCTCTCTAGCTACTGGTCCAAAAATTCTAGTTCCACGCATTTCACCTGCATCATTAAGAATAACTGCTGCATTATCATCAAATCTGATGTATGAGCCATCTACTCTTCTAATTTCTTTTTTTGTTCTTACAACAACTGCTTTTGCTACGGCACCTTTTTTAACGTTACCTGAAGGCATAGCATGTTTTACAGAAACAACTATTACATCTCCTATTGAAGCGTATCTTCTTTTAGTTCCGCCCAACACTTTAATGCATAGAACCTCTTTGGCTCCACTGTTGTCTGCAATTTTTAATCTTGATTCTGCTTGTATCATAATTATTTAGCTCTTTCAATAATTTCTACTAATCTCCAACATTTATTTTTGCTTAATGGCTTTGTTTCCATGATTTTTACTTTATCACCGATATTACAATCGTTCTTTTCATCATGAGCCATAAATTTGGTTGATTTCTTTACGAATTTACCGTAGATTTCGTGTTTAACTTTACGTTCAACAGAAATAACAACAGATTTATCCATTTTGTTGCTAACAACCAAACCTATTCTTTCTTTTCTTAAATTTCTATTTTCCATTATCACTATAATTTATGATTGAATTGCTCTTTTTCTGATTTCAGTATTCAATCGGGCTACTGTTCTTCTTACTTGTTTAATTTGAGCAGGATTTTCAAGTGGTGATACTGAATGTGCTAATTTAACACGTCTTAATGCATCTTTTTGTTCTTGATACTTTTCATTCAAATCATCTAATGATAAATCCTTAATATCTATTTGTTTCATAATTCTCGATTTGTATATTTCGGCTTATTCTGTATAATCTCTTCTTACCATGAATTTTGTTTTCACTGGTAATTTTTGAGCTGCTAATCTTAATGCTTCTTTAGCAATCTCCAATGGAACACCATCAGCTTCAAAAATAATTTTACCTGGTCTTACAGTAGCAACCCATAATTCAGGACTACCTTTACCTTTACCCATCCTTACTTCAGCTGGTTTTTTAGTTACAGGCTTATCTGGAAATACTCTAATCCAAATTTGTCCTTCTCTTTTCATGTATCTTGTAACTG
Organism: Vicingaceae bacterium; assembly: GCA_032251145.1. GTDB lineage: Bacteria > Bacteroidota > Bacteroidia > Flavobacteriales_E > Vicingaceae > BRH-c54. The sequence goes on from JAVVER010000013.1 coordinate 21,680, forward strand.
CTATCCTTGCTGCTTCAATTTGACGAGCTGTCATCCAACACTCCTCTAATGATTTGATAGCAAATGATCCAAATGCTATTTGTGAGCCTCTATGAGAGTTTCCTTTCATGTGGCCTTTTTGCATTTTTCTATATTTCGTCTTTTTTGGTTGTAACATGATATTTTATCTTTTACTACTGTTGTATTCTATAATTATTTTCTTTTTGAAGCTCCTTTTGGTTTTCTTGGTCTTGAGTTATCTCCACCTTTTCCGCCTCTTTCTCTTTTTCCTTTATCTAAGCCTATGTTTGGAGACAAATCTCTTTTTCCATAAACTTCTCCTTTACAAATCCATACTTTTACTCCAATTCTTCCATATGTTGTATGAGCTTCTGTTAATGCGTAATCAATATCAGCTCTAAAAGTATGTAATGGTGTTCTTCCTTCTTTATATCCTTCAGATCTTGCCATTTCAGCCCCACCTAATCTACCTGATACTAATACTTTAATTCCTTCTGCTCCCATTCTCATTGTTGAAGCTACCGCCATTTTAACAGCTCTTCTAAATGAAACTCTTCCTTCTATTTGCTTAGCAATGTTATCGGCAACTAATTTAGCATCTAACTCAGGTCTTTTAATTTCAAAAATGTTAATTTGAATTTCCTTACTGGTAATTTTCTTTAACTCTTCTCTTAATTTGTCAACTTCCTGACCTCCTTTACCAATAATAATTCCTGGACGTGATGTATTAATAGTAACAGTAATTACTTTTAAAGTTCTTTCGATAATGATTTTAGATATACTTGCTTTTTGCAAACGAGCCATTAAATACTCGCGAATTTTGTAATCTTCAACTATTTTATCTGCATAGAATCTTCCACCATACCAGTTAGAATCCCATCCTTTGATGATTCCTAATCTATTTGAAATTGGATTTACTTTTTGTCCCATCTATTTTTAATTTTTGCTATCAACGATTAATGTAACATGATTTGATCTTTTTCTAACTCTGTGAGCTCTACCTTGAGGTGCTGGCTGAATTCTTTTCAGCATTCTAGCACTATCCACTTGTATTGATTTAACAATTAAGTTACTTTCCTCTGGTCTTGCTCCTTCATTTTTGGTTTCCCAATTAGCTATTGCAGATCTTAATAATTTTTCTAATCTTTTAGCAGCATCTTGAGGGCTAAATTGTAAAATACCTAATGCTTTAAAAACATCTTGTCCTTTAATCATGTCTGATACTTTTCTCATCTTACGAGGAGAAGTAGGACAGTTATTAAGTTTTGCAAAACTTAATGTTTTTTTAGCCTCTTTTAATTGCTGTGCTCTTTCTTTTTTTCTAACACCCATGATATACTAATTTTTATCTTTTACCTTTATCCTTTTTGTTACCAGCATGACCTCTAAAGTTTCTTGTTGGAGAAAATTCTCCTAACTTGTGTCCTACCATATTTTCTGTAACATATACAGGTATAAATTTATTTCCATTATGAACTGCAATTGTTAACCCAACAAAGTCAGGTGTAATCATTGAAGCTCTAGACCAAGTCTTTATAACTGCTTTTTTTCCAGATTGCTGAGCTGCGTCAACTCTTAATTGCAATTTATAATGAACAAACGGTGGTTTTTTTAACGAACGACTCATAATTTAATTATTTCTTTCTACCTTCAATAATGTATTTACTTGATTTATTCTTTTTAGATCTTGTTTTGTATCCTTTTGCAGGCAATCCTTTTCTAGATCTTGGGTGACCTCCAGCATTTCTACCTTCACCTCCACCCATTGGGTGATCAATTGGATTCATTACAACACCTCTTACTCTTGGTCTTCTTCCTAACCATCTACTTTTACCTGCTTTACCAGATCTCTCTAACATGTGTTCAGAATTAGATACTGTTCCAATTGTTGCACGACATGTAGCTAAAATTAATCTTGTTTCTCCTGAAGGAAGTTTAACAACAACAAATTTTCCATCTTTAGCAGTTAATTGTGCATAAGAACCTGCACTTCTAGCTAATTTAGCTCCTTGGTTTGGTCTTAATTCAATGTTATGTATTACTGTTCCTAATGGAATTTCTGACATAAAAAGTGTATTTCCAACTTCTGGTGCTGCACCTTTTCCAGAAACAATTTCTTGTCCTACTTTAATACCGTTTGGAGCGATAATATATCTTTTTTCTCCATCCTTGTAATAAATTAATGCAATTCGTGCAGTTCTTGTTGGATCATATTCAACAGATTTAACGATACCAGGAACTCCGTCCTTTTCTCTTTTAAAATCTATATCTCTTGATTTTTGCTTGTGACCACCACCAATGTATCTCATGGTCATTTTTCCAACGTTATTTCTACCACCAGATTTACTTCTACCTTTAGTTAAAGATTTTTCTGGTGTAGATGTTGTAATTTCGTTGAAATCACTAGCAATCTTATGTCTTTGTCCCGGGGTGATGGGATTCAATTTTCTTAATGCCATTTTTGTTTATCTCTTTAGAGGGTTGTATCCCCCGTATAGTTAATAAAATACTTTACGTCTTAAATATTACTAAAAAAGTCTATCGCTTCTCCTTCTGATAAGGTTACAACTGCTTTTTTGTAATTATTCGTTCTTCCTGAAACTAATCCTGCTTTTGTATATCTTGATTTAGATTTACCAGCATAATTCATAGTATTAATAGATTCAACTGTTACATTATACATGTCTTTAATTGCATCTTTAATCTGAATTTTGTTGGCTTTTCTATTTACAACAAAAGCATAACGATTAAACTTCTCCGTTTGAGAAGTCATTTTTTCAGTAATAACAGGTTTAATTATAATCTCCATCTTACATTATTTTCTTAAAATTCCTTCAATTTTGCTTATAGATCCTTCTGAAATCACTACCATATTTGCATTCAAAATATCGTAAGTGTTTATTTCCGAAGCAGTTACTACTTTCGTCCCTTTCAAATTTCGGGACGACAAATATACATTTTTATTTGAATCAGGAATAACTATTAAAGATTTTTTATCTAAAATATTTAAATTAGATAAAATTGAAGCATATTCTTTAGTTTTTGGAGACTCAAAATTAATGTCTTCTAAAATTGTAATAGCTCCATCTTTTGCTTTATAACTTAAAGCTGATCTTCTAGCTAATCTTTTTTGTTTTACATTTAATTTAAACTCATAATCTCTTGGTCTTGGTCCAAAAACTCTACCACCACCTTTAAACAATGGGTTTTTAATATCTCCAGCTCTAGCTGTACCTGTACCTTTTTGTTTTTTAATTTTTCTAGTACTTCCTTTTACCTCTCCTCTTTCTTTTGCCTTATGAGTACCTTGTCTTTTGTTTGCTAAATATTGTTTAACATCTAAATAAATAGCATGATCATTAGGTTCGATAGCAAAAACTGTATCATCAAGAACAGCTTTTTTCTTTGTATCTTTTCCTTCTATATTTTTAATAACTAGTTCCATTTGTTATCCTCCTATTTATTTTTCGATTACTACATAAGAACCTTTAGGACCAGGTATTGAGCCTTTAAGTACTATTAAATTCTTATCATTATAAACTTTAACCACTTCTAGGTTAACTTGTTTAACTCTTTTTCCACCCATTCTTCCCGCCATTTTCATTCCTTTCATTACTCTAGATGGTGTAGAACCTGCTCCAAGAGATCCTGGTGCTCTTAGTCTGTTATGCTGACCGTGAGTTGCATCTCCAACACCGGCAAAACCGTGTCTTTTAACAACCCCTTGAAAACCTTTACCTTTTGATGTTCCTATAACGTCAACCCATTCTCCTTCAATAAACATATCAACCGTAACTTGGTCACCAATTTTTGAATCTTGCAATCCATCAACTTCAACTACTTTTCTTTTTGGTGTAGTTCCTGATTTTTTGAAGTGTCCTTGTAAGGCTTTTGGAGTATTCTTTTCTTTTCTTTCTCCGTAAGCAATTTGAACAGCTTCGTAGCCATCGGTATCTACCTTTTTGACTTGTGTTATAACACAAGGACCAGCTTCAATAATTGTGCATGGTATATTTTTACCCTCGGCACTATAAACGCTAGTCATACCTAATTTTTTCCCAATCAATCCTGGCATTTTACTTTGTTTTTATATTAATAATTAATTTACTTAAACTTTTATTTCAACATCAACACCACTTGGTAATTCTAACTTCATTAAAGAGTCAACTGTTTTTGAAGAAGAACTGTAGATATCAATTAATCTTTTGTAAGAACATAATTGAAATTGCTCTCTAGCTTTCTTGTTAACGTGTGGTGATCTTAATACTGTGTAAATTCTTTTGTGTGTTGGTAATGGAATTGGCCCATTAACGATAGCACCTGTTGATTTAACAGTCTTAACGATTTTTTCAGCTGATCTATCAACTAAGTTGAAATCGTATGATTTTAATTTTATTCTAATTTTTTGGCTCATTATTATTTATAATATAAAATTATTATGCTTCTACTTTACCTTTTACTTTAGCAATTACTTCATCAGCAATATTTTTCGGACATGGATCAAAATGTGAGAACTCCATTGTTGACGTTGCTCTACCTGATGACATTGTTCTTAATGAAGTAACATATCCAAACATTTCTGACAATGGCACTTTAGCTTTAATGATTTTAGCTCCTGCTCTATCGTCCATTCCTTCTACTTGCCCTCTTCTTCTGTTCAAATCTCCTACGATGTCTCCCATATTTTCTTCTGGAGTAACAACTTCTAATTTCATTATTGGTTCTAATAAAATTGGTCCTGCTTTAGGTAATGAGTTTCTGTAAGCCATTTTTGCAGCAACCTCAAAAGATAATGCATCAGAATCCACTGCGTGGTAAGATCCATCTTTTAATGTTACTTTTAAGCTATCTACAGAATAACCAGCTAATACACCAGTTTTCATTGCTTCCTTAAATCCTTTTTCAACTGAAGGGATAAATTCTCTAGGTATATTACCACCTTTAATTTCATTAACGAATTCAAGTCCTAATTTTTCAGGATCTGTTTGTGGCTCTACTGTGAAAACAATATCCGCAAATTTACCTCTACCACCAGATTGTTTTTTGTAAACTTCTCTATGGTCAACAGTTCCTGTAATTGCTTCTTTGTAAGCAACCTGAGGCTGACCTTGGTTACACTCTACTTTAAATTCTCTTTTTAATCTATCTAAGATAATCTCTAAGTGCAACTCACCCATACCACTTAATACAGTTTGACCTGAATCTTCATCAGTATGAATAGTTAAAGTAGGATCTTCTTCAGATAATTTTGACAATGCATTACCCATTTTATCAACGTCTGCTTGGGTTTTAGGCTCAATAGCGATACCGATAACTGGTTCTGGGAACACCATAGATTCTAACACTATTGGGTGTTTTTCATCACATAATGTATCTCCAGTTTTAATATCTTTAAATCCGATAACAGCTGCAATATCACCAGCCATTAAACAATCAATTTGATTTTGTTTGTTAGCATGCATTTGGAAAATTCTAGAAATTCTTTCTTTATTTCCTGTTCTACTATTATAAACATAAGAACCTGAATCTAATTTTCCTGAATAAGCTCTAGTAAAACATAATCTACCAACAAAAGGATCTGTAGCAATTTTAAATGCTAAAGCAGCAAATGGTTCGTTTACTGATGGTTTTCTTTTTTCTTCAGCATCTGTTCTTGGGTTAACACCAACAATTGCCTCTTGGTCTAATGGAGAAGGTAAAATTTCCATTACCATATCCAACATTGCTTGCACTCCTTTATTTTTGAATGAAGAACCACACATCATAGGAACAACTTTTCCTGAGATGGTAGCTTCTCTTAACGCATCAAGAATTTCTCTTTCTGTTAATGAGTTTTCATCTTCAAAATATTTTTCCATTAAGGTTTCATCAAATTCAGCAACTGCTTCTAATAATTTACCTCTTAATTCTCTTGCTTCATCAACGATGTCTGCTGGAATTTCAACTTCATTAAAAGTCATTCCAAAATCATCTTCATTCCAAACAATTCCTCTGAAGTTAATTAAATCAACAACTCCTTTAAAATCATCTTCCGCACCAATATTTAATTGTAATGGTAATGCATGACTACCTAACATTTCTCTTACTTGTTTACAAACATTAAGGAAGTCAGCTCCTGATCTATCCATTTTGTTTACAAAACCAATTCTTGGCACATTGTAATTATTAGCCAATCTCCAGTTAGTTTCTGACTGTGGTTCAACACCATCAACAGCACTAAATAAGAATACTAATCCATCTAATACTCTTAAGGAACGATTTACCTCCACAGTAAAATCAACGTGACCAGGAGTATCAATGATGTTAACATGGTAATTATTTCCTCTATAAGGCCAATTTACTGTTGTAGCAGCAGAAGTAATTGTAATTCCTCTTTCTGCCTCTTGCTCCATCCAGTCCATTGTTGAAGCACCATCATGCACTTCTCCAATTTTATGATTTACACCTCCGTAAAAAAGTATTCTTTCAGTAGTGGTAGTTTTTCCAGCATCAATATGAGCTGCAATACCTATATTTCTTGTATATTTTAAATCTCTAGCCATGGTAAATTACTTTTTTGTATTTTAAAATCTAAAATGAGAGAATGCTTTGTTAGCATCTGCCATTCTATGTGTATCTTCTTTTTTCTTGAAAGCAGCACCTTCTTCTTTAAATCCTGCAACTATTTCTCCAGCTAATTTTTGAGCCATAGTTTTTTCATTTCTTTTTCTAGCATATCCAATCAACCATTTAATTCCCATAGAAACTTGTCTTTCATCTCTAATTGGTTGTGGAATTTGAAAGGTAGCCCCTCCTATTCTTCTACTTCGTACCTCAACTCCTGGAGTAACATTTTTTAATGCTTTTTTAAAGACATCTAAATTATTCTCTTCAGTAACCTTTTGTCCTACAATTTCTAGTGCGTCATAAAATAGTTTAAATGCAACGCTCTTCTTACCGTCCAACATTAAATTATTAACGAATTGTGTTACCAAAACATCACTAAATTTAGGGTCTGGAAGTAATACTCTCTTTTTTGCTCTTGACTTTCTCATTTTGTTATTTTAACCTTTATATTTATTTGGTATTAATTACTTTTTCTTAGGACGTTTGGTTCCGTATTTAGATCTTCTCTGAGTTCTACCTTCAACACCTGTAGTATCTAATGTACCTCTAACGATATGATATCTAACACCTGGTAAATCTTTTACCCTTCCACCTCTAACTAGAACAATAGAGTGTTCTTGTAAGTTATGACCTTCACCAGGAATATAAGCATTAACCTCTTTTTGGTTGGTTAATCTTACCCTAGCTACTTTTCTCATTGCTGAGTTAGGTTTTTTTGGTGTTGTTGTATAAACTCTGATACAAACACCTCTTCTTTGCGGACAAGAATCTAAAGCCGCAGATTTACTTTTCTTTTCTAAAGTTGTTCTTCCTTTCCTTACTAATTGCTGTATAGTTGGCATATTTATTTAATTAAAATAGTTAGTATCCCTAAAAAAATGGAGTGCAAAAATACAATTATTTTTCATATAAACAATAGCTTGTTATTTTTTTTAGGAAATCTATTAAATTTACCTGTAAATTGATAGAAAAAAAAGGAGTAAGACTAGCTCACTCCTTTGTTAATTTGTGCATTATTAATGTTTTTTATCTAATCAAGGTAACTGTTCCTTTTTCAAAATATTCTTTTCCATCAGTTCCTTTTGCATTTATGATAAAGAAATATGTTCCATCAGGAACAACTTCTCCCGATAAAGTTCTTCCATCCCATCCTCCTGTTACAGAATTCCACTCATATAGTTTTTGTCCCCATCTATTATAAATCTCTCCTTCAACTTCTTCTAAGTTTTCTCCATCAACCATAAACATATCATTGCTTCCATCTCCATTAGGTGTAAATACATTTGGAATAATGATAACAGACTCACCTATTGCAGTTATGATAACAGATGCTGTATCCGAACAAATACCATCTGTTACAATAAGTGTAACGGTATATGTTCCTGTATTATTATAAGTTTGCGATGGCTCAAAAATAGTATCTGTGTTTCCATTTCCAAAATCCCAAGTGTAAGATATTCCAAAACCAGTTGTACTTCCATTTCCAAAAAACACATTCAATGGTGTTGATCCTGTTGTTGGATTTGCATTAATTACAGCTTGTACTCCTCCAACTATAACTTGAACAGAATCTATTGGCGAATCACAGCCTCCAACTTCACTTGCGTAAAATGTAAACACACCTATAGACGATGATGGAATTACTAATGGGCTACCTGTTCCTATTACTATAGTTCCAGCAGCATCAGCATACCAAGTTATTATTCCATTTCCACTTCCTGTTGCTGTTAATACAATATCATCTCCAAAACACAATGGGAGAACAGGATCTATAACAATACTACTTTGAGGTGTAATAGTTAATGTTGTTTCAAGAATACTATCACAACCTAAACTGGTTAATGATGAATCATAATAAACACCTGCAGTTGTTTGAAATGCTCCACCTAACATAATGCTATCTCCTTGGCAAATTGAAGCATTAGCCTGTGTTATTACAACTGGATTTACAGTAAGTGTTGTTGAAACAATACTATCACATCCATTTATAGTAGATGAAGTATCACTATATACACCACTTGTTGTTTGGAAAGCTCCACCCAACATAATGCTATCTCCTTGGCAAATTTGAACTGCTTGTGAAATAAAATAACTTGGGTTAATTGTTATTTGAAAGGAATCTACCGCTGCGGCACAACCTCCTGAAGCTGGCACGTTGTTATATACCATATAAATCCCTGCAGTACTGTTAGTTAAATCTAACTCTCCTGTTGAAGTACTTATAAAAACTAATCCTGCTGGACTTGCTGAAAAAGTTCCTGCAAAATTATTTGTAGTAAACACTGGTAATTCATTAGTATCCCCTTGACAATATGGTGAGTTATTATAAGTAAAAGTAGCTCCTGGTGCATTTACAATATTTATCACAACTGAATCTAAAGCAGGACAATCATTACCAGCAGAAGCTGTATTGTAATAAACAGTAAATGTTCCTAATCCACTATTGGTTAAATCAATTTCTCCAGTAGTACCATTTATTACTCCTGGAGTACTTATTGTAAATGTTCCTCCTGTTGTACCACTAATTGTAGGACTAGGATTAGTTCCTGTTATACAAAAAGTTGTTGGTGAATAATTGAATAATGCAGAGTCAACCTGTAATAACTCTATGGTAGTAGAATCTACTGCTGCAGCACAACCTCCTGAAGCTGCTATTGTATTATAAACAGTATATAGACCTGGCGAACTTGTTGATAAATCAATTGCTCCGTTAGAACTATTTAAGCTCAAGCCTGTTGATGGATTAGATGTAAATAACCCTCCACTTGCCCCAGGAGCAAAAGTTAAAACTGGGTTTGTTCCATCTAAACAATATTGAGGGGCATTATAACTAAAAGTTGCTATTGGTGCAGCAGTAATTGTTACTTGAACAGAATCTACAGACGGACATGGATTTCCAGCAGAACTGGTATTGTAGTAAACTGTAAATGTTCCTAACCCACTATTGGTTAAATCTATTTCTCCAGTTGCTCCATTAATTACTCCTGGTGTCGAAATTGTAAAAGTACCACCTGTTGTTCCATTTATAGTTGGAGTTGGATTTGTTCCTGTTATACAAAATGTGGTTGGATTGTAAGTAAAACTTGCATCATCAGCAGCATCTATAGTTATAGTTGTTGATGTTTGATATTGAGGACAAGTAGGTGTTGCTGCAACAGTAAAGGTAACCGTATAAACACCTGGTGTACTTAACGAAGAAATAATATCCCCTGTAGTAGTATTTAAAGACAAGCCACCAGGTGTAGCTGAATAAGTACCAGTTAAAGTACCATTAGTATGTGTTACACTATATGTATTGGTATCGTTAGCACAAAAAGGATCTCCTGCATAACTAATCGTGTCTTCAGGACAAACTGGAATAACAGACAATACCCATGGAGAAAATGTATTTTGCCCAGCAAATGGTCCTGCAGAGCCAATACCTGCTGTTACACCAGGTGTCCCTGGAGTAACTGGAGCATCCCAAGATGATCCATTCCAATGTTGAGTTCTTACATTCCCGGTAGGGTTAATCGTTGTATTTTCAACTCCTCTATAAGAAAATGTCAAATCTCCTGTTGTATTATTTGCAGCTTGAATGTCCCAAAATCTATCAATAGCATACTGAACAGAATCTGCAAAATTAAGCATATTGGTAACTGGACCAACATTTGTTGCTGCTGGTTTAGGAAAATTAGGCACATTGGTAAACCAAGTTGAAGTTTGTATGTTACTTGAACCTGCTGTTGTTTTATTAAAAGTGAAAGGTATGTAATCAGATAAATTCCCGCCTACACCAAAAGGAACTACATAATTTCCTGTATTAGTTCCAGCTACCCATCTTACATAGTTATATTGATTTTCTGAGTGAATATGCCCCGCATTACGAACTATCCCTAAAGGATTATTTTGATTAACCACTATATAAATAGGTGTCGCAACTGTACCTCCATTCATAACTGTAACTGCACCATTTAAAACAAGTGCGTTATTTTGAGCATTTAATGAGTGCGTCACTAAAAAAACACTAATAAAAACAACTTCTGCCCAAAAAGAGATTAATTTCTTCATTTTACAATATTTTGAAATTCTTATTTAATTATGAATATCTTTCCATTAATTTCTTTATTATAAGAGGATGATATTTTATAAAAATAAATACCATTTCCAATAGAATCATCAAGCGTCCATTTAATATGATAAACTCCAGATTTATGATGTTTATTTTCAAGTAGTTTAGCAACAGACATTCCTCTCATATCATAAATTTCAATAGAAAGTATATCTTCTTTTTCATCAATAGTATAATCGAAAGAAATTTCCTTAGAACTTGGATTAGGATATACATTCACAAATTCTTTTATTTCTTTATCTTCATTGGTAGGTATATTTATATTTGTTTTACAATTAGGACATGTAACTAAGCAAGAAAAAAACTCGTATTCAACAACATTATCTATACTGGGTACAAATACAAAACTATTACTTGAAACATCTATGACAATATGCTCATTTCTTCCTCTATAATAATACTTTCTGTTAATAGGGTCAAAAGTTGAAGTGCCAGCACCAACAAGAGGTAGAGCCGACAACAAAATAGTGGGTACTCCTGTGTTTATGTCCACTTCAACAAAATCGACAGTAGCATTTGAAATGTCAGGTAGTAATCCAAAAATTTTATTGGTATTTGCATCATATTCGTATTCAACAACATTATCCACAATAGGTACATTCGAAACACTATTGGTATTAATATCAACAACAACATGCTCTGTTCTTCCTCTGAAATAATACTTTCTATTAATTGGGTCAAAAGTTGAAGTTCCAATTCCAACGAAAGATGCTGCCGAAGGCAATAAAATAGTGGGTACTCCTGTGTTTATGTCCACTTCAACAAAATCGACAGTAGCATTTGAAATGTCAGGTAGTAATCCAAAAATTTTATTGGTATTTGCATCATATTCGTATTCAACAACATTATCCACAATAGGTACATTCGAAACACTATTGGTATTAATATCAACAACAACATGCTCTGTTCTTCCTCTGAAATAATACTTTCTATTAATTGGGTCAAAAGTTGAAGTTCCAATTCCAACGAAAGATGCTGCCGAAGGCAATAAAATAGTGGGTACTCCTGTGTTTATATTTACTTCAACAAAATCAACAGTAGTGTTTAATATATCAGGTAGTAATGCAAAAAGTCTTCCATCAGAACAAGAACCAATAAAATCTCCATGAGCTACATGAGCTGCAACAGCATTAGGAGGCACACACATCGTTACACATGCGTTACCAACACTATGGCATATTTGTACTTTACCACCTGAGCATTGTGCAATTAATTCAAAGTTCATTAGTGTGAAACTTACCGATAAAACTAAAAAAAGTATTTTTTTCATAATAATAATTTTTCTTTCAGATGTAATTAATTATTTATTTTCTAAAGCTTTAATTCTAGCTTCTAAAGCTTCAATTATTGCTTGTTGTTCTTTAATGGCTTCAACCAATACAGGAATAATTGATTCATAACTTAATGTTTTCAATTTATACGTAGTTTGTTTTCTTTCCATACTATTATCCATAGCACCATCAAAAGCAGATACGTTGGCTTCTCTGACCATATCAGGAAAAACATTTTCAACTTCTTGGGCAATAAAGCCTATTTGTGTAGGTTTAGTATCTAAATTTAAACCCGGAAAATTTGAGGTGTCAAAATTATATTCAACACCTCTTAATCTCATCACTTTTGATAGAGCCCCATCTATTGTGCTGATATTTTTCTTTAATCTTCTGTCTGATACATTTTGCCAAAGAGTTAGTCCACCACCCCAACCATTAGCAAAAACAGCCCAACCGGCTGCAGCCAAAGAAGTCCCCCCCACAAATCCTCCTAAAACTCCAGTACCATCAGTGCTGTTGGAGAATCCCTCTACGCCAGCAGAAGTACCTGCCCCATTTAAGGCTAATCCCATAATACCGTTTGCAGCAAATGCTGTTCCGCTATAATTTGTTATACCAAAAACACCTCTTGAACCATTCCCTGCTTGCGTGTTTTGAAAACGTGCAGGAGATTGATTTCCTGCTGTATTTCCGTCCCATAACAGATGAAAACCTGACGCCCCAATTGCAGTTGCTGCTTCAAAATTCACATACGCTAAAGGAGTAATCATATTAATACCAATCATCCCATTTGCTTCAATGGTCATTCTTTCAATATTATTGGTTCTAAATTTTAAGTCAGCAGCATTAATTGAACCAATAAAATTAGTGGTTGCAACAGGATTATTTCCTGTTGTTAACCAAGCAGCAGCAGTGGATGTTACTGGTCCACCAGAACCAGCAGTTCCATTTACTGTAACTGTTCCATTGGCATTAAATGTTGGTGTAGTCAATGTCCATGATGGTCCCATAGGCCCAACAGGCCCCTGAATACCTTGAATTCCTTGTGGACCAGCAGGGCCTGTCGCACCTGTTGCACCAGTTGCTCCCGTAGGACCAGCGGGACCAGCAGGACCTGTCGCACCTGTTGCTCCCGTAGGACCAGCGGGTCCAGCAGGACCAGTTAATCCTATTGGACCTTGTGGACCAGCAGGGCCTTGAGGACCTTGAGGGCCAAGTGCTTGTACCCATGCTGCCCCATCCCAATACCAATAACCAACTGCACCACCAGTCATAGCTGCGTTGGTGTTATATACCAATAAACTAGTTGCTGGAGCTGGAATAGTTACCACATCTGTTGTTGAAGTTAGTGCAACTCTTGGCACTAATAGTCCTTTATTTGTAAAATCTATATCTAATCCTGCGGAGGCATTTGGCAAAGCTCCTGTTGTGTTAATTCCCACATTTTGAGAATACCCAAACACACTAGCAGAAATAATACTTATTGTAAAAATTATTTTTTTCATAATAATTATTTTTTATTTGAGATTATTGTTTTTTTTGATTGACGTGTTTAATTTTAGAAAGGTTGCACGTATTCAATTTACATTAATTTTTAATTATTTTCTGCACAATTCTACCTTCATTTATTAATACAAAATACATCCCATTAGAATACCTATTTATATCAATAATTTCTTTTGAGTTTGTAATTGTTTTTATATAATGTGTTTTACCCAATACATCTACAATTTTAATTTCTTTATCTTGAACTGGAGAAGTATTTAATCCTTCTATAATTATTTGGTTATTAGCAATAGTAGGATAAATTTTAATTCCTAACAATTCTAAATCGTTAATACTTGTTACAATTACATTTATAGTTTGAGTTATTGTATCATTAATACCACAATTTCCATTAATTATTAATGTTACTATATAATTTCCTGAAGCTGTGTAAGTATGTACTGGATTTTGTTGAGTAGATATTGGACTTCCATCACCAAAATCCCAAGACCAAGATGTGGCGTTTGTAGAAGCATCTGTAAATGTAACTGTTCCTGCAACATCTATAAATGAGAATGCTGCAACAGGTGCTTGTTGAACGGATACATTAAGTGTTCTTGCTGTACTACTTCCACAAATGTTATCTGCTGTAACAGAAATTGTTCCCGAAGTATTATTGTTAGTTGCATTAATAGTATTTGAAGTACTTGAACCCAACCAGCCAGCGGGCAATGTCCAAGTATATAGCATATTTGGATCATTTACAACAGAATAAGTTTCCATAACATTTGGACAAGGGGTTGCGTTTCCTGTAATAACACTTGGCATAGATGGCTGACCAACTACTGATATATGGGCACTGTCAGACACAGAGGTTGGTCCATTTCCGTCATCAACAGTTAAGGTTACGGTATAATAACCTGGTGTGTTATAGGTTACTGTTGGATTTTGTTGAGTTGATGACGTTGGTGTTCCTCCTGGAAAATTCCACAACCAAGATGTTGGTGTTGAACCAGTTGTTAAATCGGTGAAATTAACTGCTGTTCCTACACAGATATTTGATGGTGAACCTTGAAAATTAGCAATTAAAGCACTAGAAAGATTATTCCATTTCCACATACCATCTTGTGTTGCACTTGCGTTAAACCAACCCGACCAACCAATAGAAGGATTTTTAAACTCTACATATAAATGTTGGTCTGTATCAATTATATTCCAAGTAACACCTCCGTCTTGACTAAACGATGAACCAGCAGGAGCAGCACCTGTAGAAAAAGCTATATTTGTTCCTTCAATAAAACATAATCCATTAGTAAATACAGATCCACTTGTTGTTAATTGTGTCCAAGTAGCTCCACTATTTGTTGTTCTATAAACATTAGCATTATTATCAATAATTAATCCTGTTGTTGCTGAAGAAAATGATAAATTACCAGAAGAAGAAGCAGTAATTGCTCCTCCAAAATCAGCTATTGGAGATTGATATACTTGCCAATTTAGACCTCTATTTGCAGAATGATAAATTCGACCTAGACTTGTGGTAAACCAAACATTATCGCCTATTACTTCTATTTGCCTAGTGTATCCAAATTCATTGGCATTTAATGGATTTGGAATATTTGCTCCAGGAACAAGCGTCCAAGTTGTACCTCCATTTGTTGTAGTATATAGTTCAAATTCTCCATTTATAGGATCTCCTTGAGCAAAACCATTATTCGCATCCCAAAAGTGAACTACATTGGTAAACGATGCCGCATTATTATAAGTAGCCGTATTTTGTCTTGTCCACGTTGTTCCACCATTGGTTGTTTTCCAAATACCTCCTGTTTGACCACCTGCTGTAGGATAAACCGCAACCCAAGCTGTATTTGCATCAATTGCATGAACCATAGAAATTCCTAAATTAGCATTTCCAACATTTATACTTCCTGGGATCCAAGTGTTACCTCCGTTAGTGGTTTTGGTAAATTGTTGAATATTTGCATTATTACCAGATCCATCATAAGCAGTTGCCCAAACCGTTTGAGCATCTACTATGGAAATATAATTAATACCTCTAGATGCAGATGTAAATCCTGAGTTTTGTTTAATCCAAGCTCCAAAAGGTTGTAAAGTAACTGTAATATAACCTGTTTTAGTTAAAACTTGTGAGCTTTGAGAATTTGTTACAGAAAGCGTAACATCATAAACACCAGCTGTTGGGTAAGTAATAGCAGGGGGTGTTTGTCCAACATAAGTTGCTGGTGTTCCTCCAGGAAAAGTCCATGTCCAATTAGTTATTGGATTTCCACCATCGGCAGAAGCATCTGTATAAGAAACACTTTGACCTTCAATAATTGAAACAGGAACTCCAGAAAACATTGGTATAGGATCACCTGTAACTGTTGATTGAACACATTGAAGTGCTGCAAGGGCATCAATTCTTGGTCCAATGTTTTGATTAATATTTACACCTGTTGTAAGAAGACAGTTTAATATTTGTGTAGGGGTTAATGTTGGATTAATACTCAACATTAAACCCATTAGACCGGCAGCAAAAGGAGAGGCCATAGATGTACCTCCCATTTTGGCATAAGAATTTCCTCCAGTAGTATATACAGTGCTAAGCAATCCTCCATTTGAAAACCCTCCTGGAGAAGCTATATCAACGTAGGGAGTTGATCCATTAAAGTTAGAAAAACTTGAACGACTATCATTTGCATCAACAGAGCCAACGCAAATAACATTAGCATAAGCAGCAGGATAAAAAAGAGTGGTAACTCCATCGTTTCCTGCAGCAGCAACAAAAACAATATTTGGAAAAGAATTGATTAAATTTTGCCATGTTTGACTAAAACCAGTACCACCAAAAGACATATTTATAATATGAGCTCCATTTTGTGCTGCCCATTGAACCCCCTGAAAAGTATGTGTTAATCCAGGGTTTGTACTTCCACTTTGCCTAGTTTTAACCGCAATTAATTCAGCATTTCCTCCTAAAGAAGCTATACCTATTCCATTATTAATATCTGCACATGCCAATCCAGCCACATGAGTTCCATGCGACCATCCTTGATTACTTGTATAAGCAGTTGGTGGTGTTGGGTCATTATCATTATCTGCTACATCTCGTTGTGCAAAAATAGTATAATCTGTATGGTTTGAAGCAACAGCATTATCTATAACAGCAATTTTAACTGTATTACTCCCTAAGCTAATATTCCAAGCATTTTCTGAACCCACTAATGTATGATACCATTTGTTTGTACCTGTATGTTGAGGGTCATTAGGCACAAAATCTATATAATAAAGAGGAACTTTTTCAGCATACTCCACTCCTTCAACTTGTTGTAATTCATCTATCATTTTATCAACTTGCGAATAGTCAGAAAAAGTGATTTGATAAATTTTCATTAAATCTTGCTTTCCAGTATAATAACTTGGTCGTTCAAATTTTTCTATGTGGTACTTAGAAAGCACCTTTGCTAATTCAGGATAATTTGATATTTTTTCTTTCTGACTAAAAGAATGTTCATCTAAACGGTTTAATTCTGAAATTTTAACAGGTACAAAGTCCTTTAACTTTAAGAAAATCTGCCCATCAATATAATCTTGATATTGAGTTTGAGAGTTAACTATGTTTAGAATAAAAATTGTGCTTAAAAGAAGTATTATTTTTTTCATTTTCTGTTAAATTAATTTATTTAACGATAAAAGTAATATTATTTTAGATTAAACAAAATAAATTTACTTTATTTTAATTTTAAACTTTAAAGTATTATTGGAAAGTTAATGTACTTATAATAAAACTATTTAATCTAATTTGCTTTAACCTGATTTATATTATTCTTTAAAATTCTTATAGCATATAAATACTAATTTTCAGCTAAAAAGCAGAAATTAAAAATGTTTATGTTTAATCTATAAGTTAAAACAAAGTTTTCCACAAGCATAAATTTATACTTTAGTTACCCTTACCTTTGCTCTATGAATTATTTAGATGAATTAAACACTGCACAAAAAGATGCAGTTACTAATACTGTAGGTCCCGTAATGGTAATTGCTGGTGCTGGATCTGGAAAAACTAGGGTACTTACCTACAGAATTGCTCACCTCATTAATAATGGGGTTGACC
This sequence comes from Vicingaceae bacterium, assembly GCA_032251145.1. Classification (GTDB taxonomy): domain Bacteria; phylum Bacteroidota; class Bacteroidia; order Flavobacteriales_E; family Vicingaceae; genus BRH-c54. The sequence goes on from JAVVER010000013.1 coordinate 39,267, forward strand.
CATTCAACATTTTGTCACTTACTTTTACCAATAAAGCTGCTCAGGAAATGAAAGAAAGAATTGGTAAAATTATTGGTTATAGTGAAGCTCGAAACATTTGGATGGGAACATTTCACTCAGTTTTTGCACGTATTTTAAGAACCGAATCTGAAAAAATTGGTTATCCTTCCAATTTTACGATTTATGATACTCAGGATGCTAAAAATTTAATCAAAACCATTTTAAAAGAGAAAGGACTTGATGATAAAGTTTATAAGCCCAACTTAGTGTTAAACAGAATTTCTAGTGCAAAAAACAATTTAATTTCTGCTACAAGGTATGTTAATGATGTAACATTACAAAGCGAAGACAGACAAGCAGCCAAACCCAGAATTGGCGAAGTTTACCAAGCTTATGAAGCACGTTGTTTTCAAGCCTCAGCTATGGATTTTGATGATTTATTGTTTAAAACCAACATTCTTTTTAAAGACTTTCCTGATGTATTGCATAAATACCAACATCGTTTTAAATATATTTTAGTTGATGAGTATCAGGATACCAATTTTTCGCAATACATTATTGTAAAAAAATTAGCGGCTGTTTTCCAAAATATATGTGTAGTAGGTGATGATGCTCAAAGTATTTATGCTTTTAGAGGTGCTAACATTGAAAATATTTTAAATTTTAAAAACGATTATCCTGATTTAAAAACTTTTAAACTAGAAGAAAATTATCGTTCTACCAAAACTATTGTAGAGGCTGCAAACAACATTATTAAAAACAATAAACATCAACTAGAAAAAAATGTTTTTACTTCTAATGATGTTGGCAATAAAATAAAAGTTTATGCTGCAGCAACAGAAAATGAAGAAGGAAAAATTGTTGCTAATGCTATTTTTGATATCCAACAGCAAGAAAAAGCTAAAAACAAAGATTTTGCAATTCTTTACAGAACCAACAATCAATCAAGATCTATTGAAGAATCTTTAAGAAGAAAAAATATTCCTTATAAAATTTATGGTGGACTTTCTTTTTACCAAAGAAAAGAAGTGAAAGATATGTTGGCTTATTTTAGATTAATTGTTAATCCAAATGACGAAGAATCGCTAAAAAGAGTTATTAACTATCCTGCAAGAGGGATTGGAAACACTACTCTTGACAAAATTTCTATTACTGCCGTAAACCAACAAAAACCTATTTGGGAGATTATTACCAATATTAATTACTATCCAGTTGATATCAACAATGGAACTAAAAATAAGTTAGCCCAGTTTGTAGAAATGATTAAAAGTTTCCAAATTCAATTGCAAACTAAAAATGCTTATAATTTAGGGCATGAAGTTGCTTCTACATCAGGGATTTTAAAAGAACTCTTTAGCGACAGAACTCCTGAAGGAATTAGTAAATATGAAAATATTCAGGAATTATTAAATGGTTTGAAAGAATTTAGTGAAACCGAAAATGAATTAGAAGAGGATGTTACTCCAAGAGGTTTGCCAGAATTTTTGCAAGATGTAGCTTTATTAACCAATGCAGATAATGAAAAAGACGAAGATAAAGACAAAGTTACTTTAATGACTATCCACGCCTCAAAGGGTCTGGAGTTTCCTCATGTATTTATTGTTGGCTTGGAAGAAAATTTATTTCCATCACAACTTTCTTTAACTTCACGAGCAGACTTAGAAGAAGAAAGAAGATTGTTTTATGTAGCTGTAACAAGAGCAGAAAAATCACTTACACTCTCTTATGCCGTTTCGAGATATAAATTTGGAACAGCACAATTTAACGAACCAAGTCGTTTTCTTTCTGAAATAGATGATGTTTATTTAGATTTCCAAACCCCAAAAAGCATTCCATCATCTCAACCAGCATCATTTGATTTTGAAAGAAAATCTTACACCTCAAACTACCAAAATAAGCCTAATTATAAAAGCTCCAATCAGCAACAAATAAAACAACACACACCGCCACCACTACCTAAAAACCTAAAAAAAATCTCTCCTAACCAACAAACATCAGCTTCTAGTGCAGAAAGTTTAGATTTAAAAGAAGGCACTATGGTTAACCACGAAAGATTTGGTAATGGAATAATCGCCAACATTGAAAATGGAAAGGCTACCGTTAATTTTCAAGACGGCAACACAAAACAATTACTATTGAAATTCGCTAAACTTACAATAATTAACTAATAGTAAGTTATTTCTACATTTGTTTCAGTATAGTATTTCAAGAGGAGAAAGGCTAACGCAATAGCATTACCGTTCCTTTTTGAGTTACTGTTTCTCCTAATTTAGTAGTGTAAGAAACAACATAAAAATACGTACCTTCCGATGCTTTGTTTCCTGCGGTAGTTTTTCCATTCCATACTGTAAAAGCCCCCAGCCCCGAAGGGGAGCTATCCATCACACTTGCCAAACTTTGAACATCAAACTTTGAACCTGCAACCTCCTGCCCCCATCGACTAAACACTTTTATTTCTAAGCTTTCTAAATAGGTTGTTCCTATCAGTTGAATAACAAAGTTATCGTTTTCATTATCTCCGTTAGGGGTGAATACATTGGGAATAAATAGGCTTATTTCTTCGTTGGGGTCTATAAAAATGGTTTTGCAACTGGTATCGGCACATTGGGGTTGGTTGTTATAAGCAATTAAACAGACTTCATAAGTTCCGCCTTCTGTAAAAAAGTGTTGAGTGTTGAATGTTGAATGTTGAATAATTATATCGTTATTAGGTTGTTGAGTTATACTCCACAAATAGGTATTGGCATTTTGTGAGGCATTAAAAAAGCTTACTTCCATTGGTGCTTTGCCGAGGGATTGGTTGGGATTGTTCCAAGGGGCTTGTGGAAAACTGTAAAAATTAGCAATTACATTGTTTGTGGCATTTACCGTTACCGTATCATAAAAAGCACAGTTGTGTAGGGTGTTTTCTATTATGTATATTCCTTCTGGTAATTGGTTAAAAACTCCTGTAGTATTGTTGGCTAATGGGTTAAAGTTATTATCATACAGCGTAAAATTATAATTGGCATTGGTGTTATAATGTGCGGTTATAGTGCCTGTTGTATTGCCGCAAACAGTTGGTGTGGTGGTAATGCTATCTATGGGTTGGGTTACCCAAATTTTAACGTGTTCTGTTTTTACGCAACCGCTATCGTTTTTTATGGTTACTATGTAAGTGGTGGTTTGTGGTGGACTTGCCATAGGATTGGCTATGCTCGTATCACTTAACCCTCCAAATGCCCCAAACCAACTATACGTTGCTCCTCCTGAGGCTTGGAGTTGTACGCTATCGCCTAAGCAAATAGTGTCTTGTAGTGCTGTTGCTGTGGTACTAAAGGTGTCGCAGGGGGTGGTGTAGGTGAGGAAAAAGGCTAATTCTATACCAGTATTTACAGAATGATTATTAGGATAGTTATCGTGTATCAATTGAAAATTACAGGAAGTAGTATTATTAGAAAGATATCCTGAAACATCTGCCAAACCATCAGATTGATTCATTGTACTGTTGGGGTTATCATCATCTAAACCAAATAAGGTATTGTTTTGATAGTAAAAATGCCCTTTGGTACAAGCTGCTCCCCATAGCGAATTAACATTGTCAGAAACTACTCCTATATTACCTATGCTGAAACTATTAAAAAAAACATTATAGAAGAATGAGCCACCAACTGTTCCCGTCATGCGGTCTGAATAAACAGCAAATCCAACAGGAAAATTAGTATTAATGGGGTTTAAGTTATTTATAGAATACGTTTCAGCACCAATTGCATCTTTATCATTTATTAATATGTTGCTACATGTTTTTGATAAAGCAAGATTTTCATATTCAATATACAAATACACAGTATAGTACCCCCAATTAATTGGTAATCCACTTTGGACAGGAATGGTAATTGAATAATTTGAAACAGTAGGAATAATGTCTTGTGTTATATCTTTTACGTGTAAAGATACTGGAGAAACATAAGGATTTATATGAGAAAAATTAATTATTGCATCAGTTGTATCGAATAAATATCCAATACTATTAAGTGTAATAGTGGTCGGTGGCGGATATCCCATGCTGTAAGAAAATAAGTAGGCTTTTTTGATAGTACTACTAGGATCCACGTAAACATTAAAAGAACCACTTCCATAACCCAGTCCAGTAGAAAATCCAGCTCCTGTTACTCCTCCATAAAATATATCTTGATGAAAAATTCGTTGTGAAAATGATTTAGAAGAAATCAATAAAAATAAAAACAAGACAAAAAAGTTAACCTTTGTCACTACTATTTTTTTTATTTCCATCTTCGTTTTCATCATCAACAGTTAACTTAAAAAAATCTTCTATCGAACAATCGTGTATTTTTAAAATATTTAACAATGTTCTGATAGTAATATTAGCTTTACCTTTTTCTATTTGCCAATAATGCATTCTTGATAAATCATGCTCTATTGCAAAATGCTCATAACTATTAAATCCTTTTTCTTTTCTAAGAAATTTAAACCTTAAGCCTATTTCTATTAAAACTTCTTCTTCGGATTTCATATCTATTGGGATTGATAAGTTAATCTTCCAATATTCCGAAAAAAAACATTCTAATGTTACACTACAAATATATACATAATTAAACAATACATGTTATATTGTGTGTTTTAAAATTATTTTGTATGTTTGTTTCATAATTAATTCAAAAATAAACAACTTAAAATAAATGAACACTCCATTTTCTACTATTTCAGGCATTTTTTCGACCGTTTATAAACTCAACCCTACCATTTATATACTAGAACCTACCGTTTATATATTTGTTTTAAAATTAATAAGATAAGCTAACTGAACCCTATACATTTGTAAAAAAATAAAGTATTCACCAAAACCTTAATATTATGAAACATAACAACTTAATTTTTAACATCAACAAAAGCTTATGGCTATTTACTATAAGCTTTTTAATTTCAATGCTTGGGCTACAAGCCCAAAATAGTGTTTGGACACTTCCCCCTTATTATTTGGGTAATACTTACACCACCCTCCCTACCCAAACAGGTTCCAGTGGTATATTTCCCAATTATACTGGGGGAGTTTCAGGAGAAGCCGATTACACCCATGCTGCCTATCCAGACATAAATGGAGAACCATTATTTTTTATAGTAGATG
>JAVVER010000014.1:0-5921 GCA_032251145.1 Vicingaceae bacterium
TCTATTTTTTAAAACCTTTAGCCTAAAATGGAATTTTTAAGGTTCGACTAATTATCTTTATAGCCTTAAACAACGAACCCTCAGAAAACTGAGGGCTCTAAGTTTTTCGCCTTTCGGACAGTCTACGGCTTACGCCTTATTGTGATTTGATTAGGACAAAAGTAATAAATATTTTGAATAAAACATTTGATATGAAAAAAATAAAACTTGGATTGGATTTAGGAACTAATAGTATTGGGTGGGCGGTATTAGAAAAAAAAGATGGAAAATATGATTTTTTAGAAAAATTTGATGAAAAAGGAAATCTAATTCCAACTAAAGGAAGTTATATTTTTCCTAAAGGAGTAAATGCTGATGAAAATTCTAAAGCAGCAGAAAGAAGAGGTTTTAGAGGTGCTAGAAGAAGATTAGAAAGAATAATCTTAAGAAAAATCAATACGCTAAAAGTCCTTAATGAATTTGGATTATGTCCACCATTTGAAGAAGGAGAATTAAGTGATTGGAAAAATAAAAAAATATACCCATGCAAAAATGAAAAGTTTATTGAGTGGCAAAGAACTGGAAGAAAGAATGGAAATGCTGAGGGTGAACGATTAAAACAACCTTATTACTTACGTCATTTGGCAGCTACTAAAGAAGGTTTGATGGGTTTTGAACAAGGCAGATTGCAGCTTGGCAGGGCTTTTTATCATTTATCACAAAGAAGAGGATACCTTTCTAATGGAGATGAAGAACAAAGTGAAGATAAATTAGAGTTATTCAAAAATGAATTGACAAAATTATTAGAAGAAGTAAACACAATAAATGAGTTTAGAGAGCCTTATAAAGTAATTTTTGAAAATAGAAATACAGATAAAAAAGTAAAGACAATTGATAAAAAAATTAATACATGGCTTAAAAAGGAAAAGGAATACAATAACTTGAAAGATAGCATTATTGAAGAAATAAATAAGCCTGACAATGAAGGAAAGGTAATGTCTTCTATTAATGAGTTAAGTGGAAAAATAAATGAAGCATTTGAGAAAGGAGAATGTGCTCCTACAATGGGAAGTTATTTTTATTCCATTTATGCTAAAGCTGATAAAAAAACAGGATTAATATCTAAAATAAGAGGAAGATACACACATAGAGAAGAGCATTACTTGAAGGAGTTTAACTACATCTGCGATAAACAAAATATAAAGAAAGATTTAAGAGAAAAACTCCATCATGCTATTTTTTATCAAAGACCACTAAAAAGTCAAAAAGGATTAGTTGCTATGTGTCCTTTAGAGGATAAACGAAAAAGAATAGCTGTGTCACATCCACTTTTTGAAGAATTTAGAATGTGGGAATCTATAAATAGAATAAAAATAGGTAGAGGAGAAAAAACAAGATTAGACTTTTTAACCAAAGAAGAAAAAGAGTTAATTAAACCTCTGTTTTTGCAAAAAACAGATTTTGAGTTTAGTAAAATAGCAAATAAGCTAAGTGGAGAAACAATGTATTGCTATTCAAAAAAATCTAAAGAAGTTTTTCATAAAGGTACTTTAATAGAAGGTGGTGTAGCTGAAATAGTTTTTAATTTTCCTTTAGACAAGAAATTTTCAGCTTGCCCTACTATTTCAGCTTTAACAAAGCTGCTAGGTAAAGATACATATAATGAAATGCTACTTTTAAATACTGGATATAAGGAAGAAAAAAACAAACAACAAATAAGTGTAGAAGATATTTGGCATTGTCTTTTTTTAGATGATTTTGGAAAAAAAGACAGAAGTACCATAAGAAGAGAGTTTGCAGAAAGGTATTTGGGGTTAGATAAAAAGGGGATTGAAGATTTTCAAAAAATAAAATTGGCAAAAGGTTATGGGAATTTAAGTAAATCGGCACTTAAAAAAATAGTACCTCATTTAGAGAAAGGACTTGGATATTCTGATGCTGTATTTCTTGCCAATATTGATAAAGTGTTAGGCAGAAAACTATCAGAGCAGGAAACCAAAGTTGTCTCAGAACAAATTCAAGAATCATTAAAGGAGCATAAATACGAGTTAAAAATTAATGGAATAGTTAATAATTATATTTCAAAATTAAAGACTCCTGATGAAAATAACCAATATGAGCAGATTGGAAACAATTCTCATAGTATAGAGGCTCATAAAAAATCCTTATTCGATGAAATTATACAATGGGAAGGGGCTGAAAAATTTAATAGTTTAAGTGAGAAAAAACAGGATGAAATAAAAGTAGTTTGTTGGGATAGGCTATCAAATGTAGCTTTGGATAAATCTCCTAAAGAATTTTCTTATTTAAAGACCACACCTATCCCCGAAATTATCGGAAAGAAACTTTTAGAAAAATTTCCAAATGATAAAATTGATGTATTAAAATTATACCATCCTTCGGCAATGGATAAATATAAAACTGCGGATAAAAAATTAGGAAATCCTGAAATAAGTTCTATAAAAAACCCTGTGTTTAATAGGTCTATGCATCAAATAAAAAGACTATGTAACGAATTAATTAGAAAAGGGATAGTTGATAAAGATACCGAAGTAAATGTGGAAGTTGCTGGAGAAATAAATAGTGCTAGTTACCGTAAAGCAATTGCACAATGGCAAAAAGAACAAGAGATTATCAGAGATTGGGCAAAAAATGAAATTATTAATACATATCCAAAAGAATGTCATCACGAAATACATCCATCAGATGCGGATATCATAAAATATATTTTGTGGAAAGAACAAAACCACCAATGTATATATACAGGGTCACAAATTTCAGTATGTGATTTTTTAGGAGGCAAAACTAGTTTTGATGTAGAACACACCATACCGAGAAGTAAATTTCACGACAATTCATTGGCCAACAAAACACTTGCTGATGCTGAATTTAATAGGGATTATAAAATAGATACTCTGCCAGGTCTTTTAAATGAAAAATTCAAAGGAAAGACAATCAACAAAGAATCTGTTTTATTAAATAGAAATGCTAATCTTAGGTCGTATTCTTTTTCTGGTAAACAGCCGAACATTAGTATTCAATGGAATATAACTTTAAAAAGCTTAAAAGATGATTTAAAGAAATTCAAGAATGCGGCAAAAGCAATATCTGACCCAATTTCACATGATGAAGTAATGACAAAGGCACATTACACAAAAATTAAGTTAGATTATTTAAGTAAGAAATATAGGAATTTTGAATGTGAGGAAATAACCAGTCAATTCACCAATGCCAATTTGGTTGATACCCGAATAATTGCAAAATATGCACGGGCATATTTAAATTCTTATTTTAATAAAGTAAATGTTGTTAATGGTAAAATAACGGATACTTTACGTAAAATGTGGGGTCTTGAAGGAGAATATGCGAAAAAAGATAGAAGTAACCATATTCATCATTGTATAGATGCGGTTACTGTTGCATGTGTTGAGAGAGGTACTGCAAATTGGATTGCAGAAGCTTTTCACAAGTATGAAAGTGACTATTTTAATGGCAACGATAATCCAAAGTATAGAATCAAAGCTCCTATGGATAATTTTGCTGAAAGAATGCATAATTTACACAAGGAAGTGTTTATTTATCACAGACAAATAGATAGAATTAAACCTTTATTGGAAGCTATTGAAAAAGGAAATAAAACAAAACAAAACCTAAGAGGAAAATTAAACAGCCAAAACCCTTATGCTCATATTAAGAAAAATGGAAAATTAATTTTTGCTAAACGAGAACCAATTACAAAAATAAGTGGTGGTGATATTGAAAATATTATTGATGAAGGAATAAAGGATAGATTATTAAAATTAGCAGATGAAAAGGGTTGGAAAAAGCTGATGGAGTTCCCTGTTAAAGAAGGAGAAGATAAAGACGAAAAAGAAATCGAGCATAAAAAGTCTGTTGCGTTTCGGGTTTATGAAAAAATTAAGAAAGCAGACAAAAAGAAAGAGATTATTCATCAAGGCATCACTAAAGAAACTATTATATCTGATTTTTCTAGTATTGACGAGTTTATAAATTCTCTTATTAACACCATTGTCAGAGTAGATATTGATGAAAAGAAAAGAGAAAACTATAAAAAGAAAATTATCAAAGAGGCAAAAAACCTTACAAGAAGTAAAGGTTTGGAAATTTTACTAAATGAAAATAAGGAAAGCGAAAACCCTGCAATTATTCTTCCTGAATATTATGATGAAAAGAAGAAAAAACAGATTGGTAGAATGGTAATAAAAAATATAAGACTAAAATCATCAAAATCCAATTTAAAGGACTATAAGGAAATTAGAGCTATTGATAAATCAAAATTAGAACACAAAAGAGATTACTATTTTGATAAAGACAGTTATACCAATTATGAAGCAAGAATTTTTGGAGATTTAATTCCTGACGAAAATGGAAAATTAAAAAATAGAAAGTATAAATTAATCAACCATTATAATATTGTTAAAAATATTTTTGATGAAGAAACAGAGAAGCCTATATTAAGACTTCATCAAGATGATACGTTTTTGGTTTTTGATAAAATTCCAAGTGATGAAATAAATTGGAAGAGTAATGAAGATTTACAAAGTAGACTTTTTAAAATTGTAAAGTTTGACGAAAATGGTATTATAGTTTTGGTAAGACATAATTATGCAAAAGGAAATGTAGATAATTCAAAAGCGATAAAATCGGAAATTAATCTTTCTGATTTATCAGAGGTAGTATTAAGGAGAAGTCCTTCAACATTAAGGATAATTCCTACAAAAGTTGATGCTTTGGGTAGTTTAGATGTGGAATATTCAAAAAGTTATTTATAGCATATAATTATAAAAGTTCTTTGACATAGTTTGGTCGAACCCTCTTATCGGGCCAAAATCAAACCACAACGCGAGCGAAGCGAGCGTTGTGGTTTGATTAAAGATTAGGAAACACGATATTTCATACAGCTCATTTGTGGGTGGTGGAAGTGTTGTGGTTTGATTAAAGATTAGGAAACACGATATTGATTTAACTGGTAAACTAAATCATTTTACAGTTGTGGTTTGATTAAAGATTAGGAAACACGATATTAATACAACTTTAAATCAATGGACGATTGATGTTGTGGTTTGATTAAAGATTAGGAAACACGATATTTCTTCTATTCCCCATTCTTTGGCAATGTCCGTTGTGGTTTGATTAAAGATTAGGAAACACGATATTCCCAATAATAATCAAACTTGTCATTTCTTAGTTGTGGTTTGATTAAAGATTAGGAAACACGATATTGAGGCGCTTAGCAAATACACGACTGAGGGTGTTGTGGTTTGATTAAAGATTAGGAAACACGATATTCACCATAAATTATCGGTGCCATCTTGTACTGTTGTGGTTTGATTAAAGATTAGGAAACACGATATTAGTTTAACGACCATCCATTCTATCAATATAGTTGTGGTTTGATTAAAGATTAGGAAACACGATATTGCTTGGGCGGTAATTAATAGACCACCTCCAGTTGTGGTTTGATTAAAGATTAGGAAACACGATATTAGTGTTATTGGTGGCTCAGGGAGTAATATAGTTGTGGTTTGATTAAAGATTAGGAAACACGATATTCCATTCTCGATTGCATTGTACAAGGGAATTGTTGTGGTTTGATTAAAGATTAGGAAACACGATATTTATAGAAGTTTTAAAAAGCATTTACAAAGTGTTGTGGTTTGATTAAAGATTAGGAAACACGATATTTTTAATTCAATCTTAGAAGGCTTTTTTCTAGTTGTGGTTTGATTAAAGATTAGGAAACACGATATTTTACCTCTTGTATTTGTGCTTATAGTGGTGGTTGTGGTTTGATTAAAGATTAGGAAACACGATATTAACTGCTTCATAGCTCAGCAGGGTCGCCAAGTTGTGGTTTGATTAAAGATTAGGAAACACGATATTAGTTGCTGCTGAAGCTTCTAATAGTCATAAAGTTAAGA
>JAVVER010000014.1:6021-41378 GCA_032251145.1 Vicingaceae bacterium
AATGCTCCTTTTAAAGATGGAATTGCTTTAATTGGGGCATTTTTTTAATTCAAAAAGTGGTTGTGGTTTACAAACACCGCTTGTTTATTTTTTATAAGTGTGTTTGTGATTCGTAAAATGTTGCTATTGAATTTTATAGTAGGAGTAGGCAGATTTTCCGAATTGATTACGCTTAGGAAACACGATATTAGTTGCTGCTGAAGCTTCTAATAGTCATAAAGTTAAGAAGAAATATCGTTATTAAAAATGCTCCTTTTAAAGATGGAATTGCTTTAATTGGGGCATTTTTTTAATTCAAAAGAGTGTGGTTTACAAATACGTTTTGTTTATTTTTTGCTGTGTGTTTGTGATTCGGAAAATGAAAACAGGCTACAAAGCCTTTTAAATTTCTACTATTATAGATGCTACCTTTGGGCGTGAAAAAAATAATTTAAGATTGGACTTTAAGCAACTTCATTAAGGAAAGTACTTATAAACGTGTTTTCTGTGCAGTATTCTTGTAATAATTGCAGTTTGATTTTGGTAAAAGAAGCAAAGGCGGTAATCTCCTAACCTAATACGGTATGCTGCATCTATTCCTTTAAGTTTTTTAAGGTTGGTAATTTTAGTAAGTGAAGGTTCTTTTTCTAAGGAATCAATAACTTTAGCTACCTTTTTAAGGGTATTTTTATCGATAATTTTATCTAAATCTTTACTAAACTGATCCTCAAAAAGTAGCTTCACTTTTGTAGTTTTTTAATAATTACATCCTTGCTAACATATTTGCCTTTTTTCCCTTTCATCATAGCATTTGCAAGTGCAATATCTTCTTTTTCGGAATCTGTAATTTCTTTAACAGAGGCTTTTAATTTTTTAATAAAAGAAAGTAACAAACTTTTGTCTTTTCCTTCAATATTTACAATAAGGGTACTCATGGTTATTTTTTTTAGTTTTTACAAATTTAAGAAAAATGTAATAAATACACTTATAACACTTCATAAAAAGCCCATTGAAACAGCTTTTATTTGGGTTTTTTATGAGGTATTACGGAAGTGGTTTTTTTGCTTCTAATAGTTGTAGGCTATAAAGCCTTTTAAATTTCTACTATTGTAGATATATCTCCCATTCTGTTTATTTCTATATATAATAAATAGCAGAGCTTGTATAACAACAAAACACAAAACCTTACAAAATTATGTTGTTGGTTTTATATTGTAAATTATTACATTTATTAGTAAATTTGTATTGGATTTAGAACAAATTAGCTATGACTACTATAACATTAAAAATAAACGAAAAAACTAATGCAGGTAAAGTTCTTATAGCTTTTATTAAAAACTTTATAGCAAAAGAAAAAGATGTAGAAATTATTAAAGTGCCTAATGCCGAAACTTTAAAGGTTATAAACGATATTGAAAACGGCAAAGAGCTTAATAAAACCAAAAATACTGCCGACTTGTTTAAACAATTAGGAATTTAATGTATAAAGTTGAGTATTCTAATAAGATTAAAAAAGAAATTAAGTTAGCTCAAAAAAGAGGACTAAAAATACAACTTTTTAAAGATGTTGTAACTACTTTAGCCAAAAATGGCAAACTGCCTGCCAAGTACAAGCCCCACCAACTAAAAGGAAATTATAAAGGATATTGGGAATGCCACATACAGCCAGATTGGTTGCTTGTTTGGAAACAAGTCGATAACATTAAACTAATTATTTTAGCACGTACCGGAACTCACTCTGATTTATTTTAAGTATTAAAACAATTCCAACTGTGTTGGCGTTTTAATATTATCCTGTTTTACATTACCCCAATAATTCATAATATTTCCAAATTGCTTATCGGTAATTCGTAAAATACTAACTTTACCTAATGGCGGCAACATACTTTTTATTCTTTTTTCATGAACATCAGCACTTTCACCACTGGCACAATGTCTCGTATACACAGAAAACTGCATCATGCTAAAACCATCTTGCAGTAGTTTTTTTCTAAATAAAGAAGCGTTTCTTCTGTCTTTTTTAGTTTCGGTAGGTAAATCAAAGAAAACAAATAACCACATAACCCTATATGCATTTAGTTCCATAACTTCGGATAAATAATTTTTTTACTACTCCCTGCAAAACATTGTTGAAGTGAGCTTGTGGTTTTGTTTAAAGCTACCATTAATGGGCTAACTTGGTTTTGATAATATACATTTTGAGTAAGTATGCTTAGTAATTCTGCTTTAATTTCGGTGGTAAGCTCTGTTGTATCGTAATTATTTATTATTTCAAGTACTTTAATATCAACAAGCGGACGATAGGGTTCCATAATATCATCAGCCAAACAAAAAGCATTGTATTTATTTCTGTGGTGAATACCAATGGTGTTTAATAAACCACTTCCGGCTAACGCTCTCGCAACAGCAGCTCTCAAAACAATATATCCATAATTTAAAAAAGCATTAGGATGTTCGCCATACCTTTCTCTTTTAAAATCAAAATCAAAAATATGTTTCCAATAATAAGCCGCAGCAGCACCCTCTCTGTTATCACTATCTCCACTTAATACTTTAGAAGCATAATAATTTAGAGGAGTATTAGCTTGTCCAATTTTTTCAAGTAATTGAGCTTGATGTTGAATTTTTGTTTTAACCGTTTGTTGCCACAGTTGTTTTTTTAAGGGTTCGGAAGCATTAATTTGTGCTTTAAAAAATTCATGTTGCAGGTGATGTCCGTCTAAGTTCATTAACATAGAAGAAGGCATGTGTTTTTCATTACAAAAAATTACAGCAACATTGTTATTAATCAATTTGTTTATGGTTGGCAAAGAGATGTAACTTTCTTGATTTTCAATTACAACAAAGCCAATGTCTTCAATTGGAATACTAGCTTCTTTTTCGTCTGTTTTTATAATTAACTGTTCGTTTCTTGTGGTAAGAGAACTTTTGTTTCCAAAAAATAAGGTGCGTTTTATCATACTTTTTTTGGTTTTAAATGTACAAAACATAAATCTGTTTATCAATGAGTTGTATCATATAACTATTTGAGTAAAGATATAAAGAAGTTAATTTTTCATTTTTTTTAAACATCTTGTTAAAAAATATTGGTTTTTTTGATTTAATTACTATTTTTACTGCCCAATTGTTAAATAATTGAAAATAATAAAGATGAAACAACCATAAGGGAGTTACATCTTGACCATAAAAAACAATAAATAGAAAGAATGAAAGCAGTACACGTAGTTGTTGAAGAAATTATAAAAAAATCTCCTTTTTTGGAGGAAGCATTAGCAGAAGGATTAATTAACTTGTCATCACTTTCTCGTCAGATAAAAGCAGAAATTGACGAAGAATTAAATAAAGATGTTAAAATTGGAGCTATAGTAATGGCTTTAAAAAGATTGTCGCCAAAGTTTGATCCTACTTTTCAGATTAAAATTAGAAAAGTGGTAAACAAACTAGGAGATATTACTGTTCGTTCAAAAATTACTTATTATACTTTTGAGAATTCTGAATCATTAATAGATTGTCAATCGCAATTACTGAAAAAACTAAAAGGTAAAAAAGATATTTTCTTTGCTTTCTCTCAAGGAGTTTATGAAACCTCTATTATTTTAAGTGATTCTGAAAACAACGATATCAATGATATTTTTAAGAACGAAAAACAACTACAAGCTTCAACTGGTCTTTCTTCATTAACCATTAAATTGCCTAGCGAAAATGCTGATGTTTCGGGGATTTACTACTTTATCTTAAAAAAATTAGCTTGGGAAGGAATTAATATTTTAGATATCATTTCTACCATGCACGAATTTACCATTATTGTAAATGATGAAAACATTGATAGAGCATTTTCAATTCTTAAAAACATTAACAGGTTAGGCTAACCTATTTCACAGTTAATAAACCACGAATACACTAATAAAAAATTCGTGTATTCGTGGCATAAAAAAAATTAATATCGTTTAGTAAAGAGTTTTTTTTATTCCAAGCAAATGCTTGAAATAGAAAAGATATTTTAGGTAGAATTAAACTAAAAACACACCCCAATTTTTAAAACCCAAATCTGCCTCGCAGATTTTCCTCTTAATCTCAAACCCTCTCAAGAGGGGAATCCACCGCACATTTCCAATTCCCATCCTAACCTTCCCAAAGGGAAGGAATTCCCCTCCTTTGGAGGGGTTAGGGGAGGATAATCTTCCGTCTTCCGTCTTCCGTCTTCCGTCTTCCGCCTTCCGACTCCTGACTTCCCTAATCCTCTTGATTTTCGTGAAACTCTTGAGATATTTTCTCGAATTTAATAATATTGTCTTTATCTATAAAGTTAAGTGGAGTACAAACCCCATCTCTACAGCTGTAACATTTCAATTTATCTCTAAATACAGCAGATTTGTAAATGGATTTTCCGAGCAACATTCTTGCAGCTTCCTGAACACCTTCAACAATAGAAGGGTGAGGGTGAATCATGTGTGCTAACTCTTCAATTCCTTTGTCCATATACATTAACAAAGCAATGGTTTGTATAGCTGAAGAAGCGTGATAACCAACAGCTCTCATTCCTAAAACCTTCATGTCGGCATCATCAGAAACAATTAATTTGAAAAAACCTTGAGGTTTTCCCATAGAAATTGCCCTGGCAATGGTAGAATAATCTACTTTAGCTACTTTGTAGGGAATATTTTTTTCTCTAAGCATTTGTTCGTTAGCACCAACAGAAGCAACAACTGGGTCTAAAAACATAATGGTAGAAACGTTTTCATAGTTAATTGGGTTCAATGCTTTGTTTGAGAACATACGGGCAACAGCGTGTCTGGCTTCTCTTTCTCCAACGTTATAAAGCGGCAATCTTCCTGAAACATCTCCTACAGCATACACATTTGGGATATTCGTTTGTGTGTCATTATCTCCAATATGAACCCCTCTGCTGCTCATTTTTACTCCAGCATTCTCAATGTTTAATTTTTCAATATTTGGAATTCTACCAATAGAAATAAGGGCTTTTTCAACATGAATAACCTCACAAGCACCATCAGCATGTTCAATTTCGTACTCCACTTCTCCATTAACAATTTCTAACCTTTTTAAGTTGGCGGTTTGGTGTATGGTTACATTTTTCTTTTCCATGTTACTGGAAATCAAATCGGAAATATCTTCATCTTCAAAAGGAAGAATTCTTTCTGCTCTATCAATAATATATACTTTTGTTTTACCGAAATTGGCAAACATAGTAGCAAACTCACAACCAATAACACCAGCACCAATAACTACCAAACTTTTTGGGAAGTCATCTATGTGCATAATACCATCACTGGTTAAAATGGTTTTTTCATCCACATCTATGTTAGGAATGCCTCTTGGTCGGCTACCTGTAGAAATTACCGTATTTTCGGCATAAATTATTTTTTCGGAGCCGTCTTCTTTGGTTATTTTTATTTCTTTATTGGTTACAAAACTTCCCCAACCTTTTTCATAGGTAATTAATCCTGTTTCGGCATGTATAATTCTTAGGTGACACGATAATTGAAATTTTCTTTCAAAAATGGCTTCGTCTATAGTTTTCTTAACTTCATCAAAAGTAATATCTAAGTTTCTGTCAGCTCTTTCCTTACCTAACTCATCATAAACCTTTTTAAAACGAGAAGAAAGCTCCCACATGGTTTTAGATGATAAAGCTCCATTGTAGATTCCTGCTCCACCTAATTTGTCTTTTTCAATTAAGATAACTTTTTTTCCGAAATCTATAGCTCTCATAGCAGCTGCATATCCTGCTGGTCCGCCACCAATTACACACAAATCGTATTTTTCCATAGTTGTTAATTCCTTTGTAATCACTAATTGATTAGTTCGTTAATTAGTATTCTTCAGCCCAATTTTTAAGTTCTTCTGCAGTCCATAAGTCAGGAAAAAATACTCTTCGCTGATATTTAGGGTGTAAATATTTTTGCCAATCACTTCCTCCTGTTGCTTCCGTAACGGTATCTTTAGAAAGTAAATATGCTTTTGCTGCATTTAGATGAACAATAGGCCATTTAATATTAAATTCTATATCTAAGTCTTTTAATGCTTGAATTAGTTCAGGGTTGTTCTTTTCTGAAGCTGGCATAGAAATATATTTTTGCCAAATATTTTTGTCTTTATAATATTCTGCCATAGTTATAAATTGGGCTAAATATTTGTCTTCAAAATGCTGTAGGGTTAATGATTTCTTGCCTGTTTTATGGTCTTTACCAGCTGCTTGCCAATAAATATTTTCAAAAAGGTATGGAAAATCATGAATATCGGTAAGGTTATTTTTTAATCTTGGGTCAACTAAGTTTTTAATATCTGTTGCACAAATTTCTGCCTGACGAAAAGAAGCACACTGAAAACCACTTGCTGGTGTTAATGTAAATCTAAATTGATTGTATTGTTCTGGATCCATTCCCAAACGCATTACATCAAAAGAATTAGCAAGCATCTGAATGTATCTGTTCATTCTACCCACTTTTTCAATAAAGTATTTAGCAGTAATGTTTTCTTTCTCACACACCTGATACATTTCGTGTAGCATCATGTTTAGCAATAATTCAGTAACCTGATGATACATGATAAAAACCATCTCATCAGGAAAGTTGGTTCTTGGTTTTTGTAAACTTAGTAATGATTCTACTTCAATATAATCCCAGTAATCAATTGGTTTTGCGTGTAATAATCCTTTTAGATAGGCTTCTGTATCTTGTCCTAAATTTTTGTATTTATCTTCTATCTGTTGAATAAGATGCGTGTATTTTTCCATTTTTTAATCTGAATTTTTAATAAGTAACAATATTATTAAAATTATAACATAAAAAAGATGATAAAAGTTAGAATTTAGCACTAAAATTAAAGAAAGTAGCGGTAAAATTGAAATGGTAGTGTTATACTTCACGTAACCAATCTAAAGCTTTTTTATATTCATTAAAAACTTTAGTAGGGGTTTGTGGGCGATTAAATCTTACGAAAAAATTAGCTATTATTCTGGTAGGCATGTTGTTAATTACAATGGCAATTTTTTTTCTGATGGGCAAAATTTCGGGGTCGTTGGCAAAAAAGTTTCTTGCATCGTTAGAAACACTAGAATATCTGTTTCTGGCATCTACAACAACACAAAATGATTGGTTATTGGTTATTTTTATAAATGCTTGGTCAATTTCAATGGCATCTTCCAATTCAATTTCATAATCATCTTCAAACTTCAATAAGTAAAGGTTGTGCTGTAAATGAATAATTTCAGCGTGTGTTAATTGAGTGTGAGTGTGTTTGGCTACCATATTGGTTGCTAAGATAATATATTAGTTGAAGATTTAAAATTATTTTAAGAAAATTTTCGTTTTACCAATGCATAAAAGTCATTTTCTAAGGGCAAATAGCCTTGGTCGTAACAGAAATAATACACGTTTCCTGTTTTGGTAGTGTAAATGGATGTAAAATGATTAAAATCAAAATCTTCATCTAATAATTTTTGTTTGGTTACCTTGCATTTGTCGGTTGGATTTAATTTTTCAAGAATTCTCCAATTTTTCCTAAGCCTATTGTTTATATTTCTGATAAGGTTGGTACTGTCTTTATTAATTTTGTTGTTGTAGGCATTACGGCAATAATCTGAACAAAACTTTTTGTCTGCTCTTCCCGAAAATGCTTCGTTACATTCTAAACATTGCTGTTTTTGCATGAGTTTTAGTTGAAATGATTGGAATGGTAAATATAAATATTTTTAGCTATACATCAAATACTTACTTTTGGTATATAATTTTTGCTTTTAAAATATGGATAAAAAAATTGTTGCTTACTTAAAGAAAAATAATGTACTAACTATCGCTACAGCTATTAATAATCAGCCTTATTGTGCCAATTGTTATTATGTTTTTGATGAACTTAATTTTCAGTTTATTTTTTTATCTGACGAAAGTACCAGACATATTACTGAAGCTTTGGAGAACAATAAAATTGCAGGAACAGTTACTACCGATAATAAATCTATTGCAAAAATTCAAGGAGTACAGTTTGTGGGGGAATTTATTATCCCCGATGAAGTTGAACAAGCCGTTTTTTATGAAGTGTATTATGCTAAATATCCATTTGCAAGAGCAAAACCCTCTAAAATTTGGGCAATAAAACTATCATTTATTAAAATGACGGATAACACCTTGGGTTTTGGAAAAAAATTACGTTGGGAGAGAGAATAGGCATTAGGCATTAGGCATTAGGGATTAGGCATTAGGGGTTAGGCATTAGGGGTTAGGCATTAGGGGTTAGGCATTAGGCATTAGGCATTAGGCATTAGGAATTAGGCATTAGGAATTAGGCATTAGGCATTAGGCATAAAGTTTAGTTTAAAATATTCACTTCGGCAACTCCATGAATAAGGTATTTCTTTTTTGTGGTTACTTCTTCGCACAAATAACGTGTTCTTCTTTTTTCTCCTTTTTTAAAGATTCTGTTGTTGTTTAAGGAGAAAATAGTTCCTTGTTCCAGCTCCATTAAGTGTACTAAATCGTTTGTAGGGTTGTAGTTGTTTAATGCTTTAGTTAGTTGAACATCTGCCTGCGAAGAAGCTTTAGGTTGCTTGGCATGTTTTACCACCAGGGGTGTTAAATCATCAGGAAATATGTTGTTTTTGAGTAAAACAATAAGCAATTCGGTAAAGGTGTTTTTCCATTCTTTACCATGCGGATTTACTTTGTTTTTGTATTTGTTCCACACCAATAAATGAGCATATTCATGTGTAAGCGTAAATAAAAAAGAGTAGGGGTTTAAGTTGTGATTTACTGATATTTTACAAATTTTTTTGCCAACTTCTCCTCTAAAATCGCCCAATTTGGTGGTTCTTTTTTTAGTAATATTTAATATAAAAGGAGTTTGAGTAAACCAATTTTTTAAAATGGGCATGCTTGCCTCAGGCACATATTTCGATAATACTAAACAGTCTTCTTCCGTCATCTTAGATTAAGAAAAAATAGTGTAAACAATCCAACTGGAAACATAAGCCAAAACTCCCATATAAACTACTTGAATAATAGGCCATTTGTAAGATTTAGTCTCTCGGTAAACAACCGCTAATGTAGCCATACATTGCATAGCAAAAGCATAAAATATTAATAAAGAAAAGGTAGTAGCTTTGTTGTAAAGTCTGTCACCAGTTTCTGGGTTTTTTGCTTGCAGCATTTTTTCTCTGATGGAAGTGGTGTTATCTTCATCGCCAACACTATATAGCGTTGCCATAGTACCAACAAAAACCTCTCTTGCAGCAAAAGAGGTTACTAATGAGATGCCTATTTTCCAATCGAAACCTATTGGTTGAATTAATGGTTCAATGGTTTTTCCTAAATAAGCAGCATAAGAAGCTTCTAATTTTTCGGAAGCTATTAAATTATTTATTTCGTCTTCATTTTCGTTTTCGTAAGCAGATGAAGTATATTTTTCTTCAATTTTCTCAAAAGTATCTCCTGGTCCGTAAGATGAAAGTGCCCATAATACGATAGAGATTGCAATGATTATTTTTCCTGCTTCAAAAAGAAATACTTTTACCTTATTATAAACCGAAAAACCTACATTAGACCATCTGGGCAAACGATAAATTGGCATTTCCATTATAAAATTTGTTTTACCCGTAGTTTTTAATATCCATTTAAAAATCAATGCAGCAAATAGGGCAGCAAGAAAACCAATAAGGTAAAGCCCCATCATTACAATTCCTTGTAAGTTAAAAATACCTACTTGCTCTTCTGCAGGAATAACCAATGCAATTAATAAAGTGTAAACAGGAATTCTGGCTGAACAGCTTATAAGCGGAGATACCATTATGGTAATTAATCGCTCTTTTAAATTATTAATAGAACGTGTACTCATTATAGCCGGAACAGCACAAGCAATAGAGCTTATAAGTGGAATAATAGATTTTCCGTTTAACCCAAAAGGACGTAATAGTCTATCCATTAAAAAACTAACTCTAGACATGTAGCCAGTATCTTCTAATATGGTAATGAAGGCAAATAGCAAAGCGATTTGTGGTACAAAAACTACTATACCACTAAGTCCTGCCAATATACCATTAACAATTAAGTCGCTTAAAACACCTTCGGGCATCCAACTTTCTACCAAACCACCAAGCAGGGCAAAACCTTCTTCAATAAGTTCCATAGGGTATGCCGACCATGAAAAAATAGCTTGAAAAATAACAAAGAGGATACTTAAAAAGATGAGATACCCGTATATTTTATGCGTTAAAATATTGTCAATTTTTTTGGTTCTATCTATCCACCTGTTCGCTTCTCCACCTTGTAAACAAGCCGAAATAATAGTTGTTATTTTCTCATATCTTTCTGATGGAGTTAGTTTGTCTGATGAAAAACTTGCTTGCTTAAATTGGTAGTTAGCAACAATGTCTTTTAGTTCATTTACTCCTTTTTTAATACGAGCATTTACGGGAACTAAAGGAATTTGTAGTAAAGATGATAACTTTTCAATATCTATATTTTGATTACTTTTTTGAAGTAAATCCATCATGTTCAACACCAACACAACTGGTTTTCCTAAATCAATAATTTGGGTGCAAAGGAATAAGTTTCTTTTTAAGTTAGTAACATCGGCAACCACAATAATTAATTCATCATCATTAATATTTTTTATGGTGTTGGCGGCTACTTTCTCATCTTCAGCTTCAGGGTTTAAGCTGTAGGTTCCAGGTAAATCTACTACTTCAATTGGTTGGTTATTGATGTTGATAAACCCCGACTTTTTATCTACAGTAACTCCAGGAAAATTCCCTGTTTTCTGACTTAATCCCGTAAGGGCATTAAACAAAGAACTCTTGCCAGTGTTAGGATTTCCAACAAGGTAAATAGTTTTAATGGGAGCTTTATTTGTTGTTGATGAACTCAGTTTTTATTAGTTTTTTGATTAATATTTTTTTTGCATCATCTTTTCTAATGCTAATATAATTGAGTCCGGAAGTAATTAAAATAGGATCTTTTAAGGGAGCAATACGGTCAAGTGTTACATCTTCACCAACAATAAATCCCATGTTAAGTAATGATTCTTCTAACTGTTCGTCAAGTATTTG
Source organism: Vicingaceae bacterium (assembly GCA_032251145.1). GTDB lineage: Bacteria > Bacteroidota > Bacteroidia > Flavobacteriales_E > Vicingaceae > BRH-c54. Next base: position 17,063 of record JAVVER010000014.1, read on the forward strand.
AACAATTTGAGCAGAATCATTTTCTTTAAGTTCATCTAAGGTCATCAGCAATAGTTATTTAGATTTAGTCTAAATAGAGGGTTCAAAAGTAACTTAAAAAGCTGATATTTTTAATGATTTTTATCAGAAGTTGAGGCAAGTTTTTAGAAAAAAATGGATATACTCCATTTAGGACAAGTATTGCATTTGTCTTTTTTTCCTAAGAAACAAGAAGAGAGAGATAATAAAACTCCAAAAGTGATAATGAGGTATTTTATTTTTCGTTTCATAACGCTAAATTAATTATTTTTTAGAATATGTATTTATAATAGGGTAGGGGTTCATATAATATGTATCCCTATCACCTCTCCCTCTCACTTTTCCTCTCACTTTCCCTATCACCTCTCACTTTCCCTTTACCCTTTACCCTTTCACATTTACCCTTTCATATTTCACATTTCATATTCTCCCCTCACTTTCACTTTCACTTTCACTTTCCCATCTTTTCCTTTTATTTTTTTTACATTTGTGGCTTAAATTCTATAATGATAACACTTTTTGAACATATAGGAGCTTATTTTATCTTATTATCTAGGGTATTTAAAAAGCCAGATAATTATAAATTAATTTTCAAGCAAACCATACACGAAATGGTGAGTTTAGGAATAGGCTCTTTGGGCTTAATTGCTATCATTTCTGTTTTTATGGGAGCGGTTGTTACGATACAAACAGCAACTAACATGAACAATCCGTTACTTCCTGGTTATTTGGTAGGTTTTGCCACCAGAGAATCATTTATATTGGAATTAGCACCAACTGTTATGTCCTTAATTTTGGCTGGTAAAATTGGTTCTAATGTAGCTTCAGAAATTGGAACTATGAGAATTTCTGACCAAATAGATGCATTAGAAATAATGGGAGTAAATTCTGCTTCGTATCTTGTATTTCCTAAAATAGTTGCTTCGTTAATTTTTATTCCAATTATTGTTATTTATAGTATGGCTTTAGGAATAATTGGTGGTTTATTGGTTTCTATGTATTTTGATGGCATGACATTAAACGATTATATTTTAGGAATTAGATTTGATTTTAAAATGTTCTCCATCACCTATGCTTTAATCAAATCTGTATTTTTTGCATTTATTATTACCAGCATACCCTCTTATTTTGGGTATTATGTAAAAGGTGGAGCATTAGAAATAGGTAAAGCCAGTACTAAATCGGTAGTTTATAGTAGTATAACTATACTTATTATTAATTACTTGCTTACACAAATGTTATTGGTATGATAGAAGTAAAGAATTTATATAAGTCATTCGGAGATGTTCATGTGTTACAAGATATTTCTGTGAATTTTGAGCCTGGAAAAATTAATTTAATAATAGGAGGGAGTGGTTCAGGAAAATCTGTTTTAACCAAATGTATGGTAGGTTTACACGAAATTGATAGTGGATCTATTATGTATGATGGAAAAGAATTTACCACTATGAATTTTAAGCAGAAAAAAGAAATTCGTAAAGATATAGGAATGCTTTTTCAGGCATCGGCATTGTTTGATTCCCTTACTGTTGAAGAAAACGTGTTGTTTCCATTAGAAATGTACACGAAGCAAACCAAAAAAGAGATGCTTGAGAGAGTTGATTTATGTTTGGATAGAGTTAACTTAGAAAATGCCAATAAACTTTACCCTGCTGAGTTGAGTGGAGGAATGAAAAAGAGAGTAGGCATAGCCAGAGCGATTGCTTTAAACCCGAAATATCTTTTTTGTGATGAGCCTAATTCCGGGTTAGATCCTTTTACAGGAATTGTTATCGACCAATTAATTCAGGAAATTACTAAAGAGTATAATATGACTACCATAGTAATTACGCATGATATGAATTCTGTTATGGAAACAGGAGAAAACATTATGTTTTTATATCAAGGCAAAAATTGGTGGCAGGGGGATAATCATGAAATTGTTAAATCTGATAATAAGGAACTATCAGAATTTGTATTTGCTTCTAAAATTATGAAGCAATTTAGAAATGCTTAGATAATATAAAAAAGGAATAAAAAAACTCCGAATGAGTACCATTCGGAGTTTTAATTTTAGTAAAAAAGTAAATTTATTTTTTCACCATTTTTTTAGTAGCGATGAGTTTACCATCGGCAATAAGTGAATAAGTGTAAATCCCCTTTTCAAGGTTTTCGCCATAAACAGTAAGCGTTCCGTTACCACGTTCGTTAATGTTTACTTCATTAATAATTCTACCACTCATATCGTAGAACAACATTTTAGCATTCAACACATCATCAGGCAGTACATAGTTAATTTGCGTACTTTCTTTAAAAGGATTGGGCAGATTCTGCTGAAGAATGATTGCGTTTATGTTTTCTAAAGTAACCGTTTGAGAACTTATTTTATTATTATTGCCACCACCATTGTTATTGCAAATACCAATTTTGTTGATACAAGCTTCTATGGCAGCTAATCTAGTTTCTAAATTATCAATAATAGAATCTTTATTATTTAAAGCTTCCTGTTGGTCTTGCATACCTTTCATTAAAATAGCAATAAAAGCATTGTAATTTAACCCTTTGTAGTTGATAGCCGCACTGGTTTGATTGCCAAGTGAATCATATTGAGCAGGAAAAGTATGATTGCTAACCAATTCAGGTAAAACTTGTTCTACTTCCTGTGCAATAAAACCATATTGTCTTTCGCTACCAAATTTAATTTGAGGAGTTGATATGGTATCAAAAAAGAACGTTTTAGGATTTAGTTGTTGAATAATATTGGTAGCATTAGCAATAGTATCTATGTTGGTTTTAAATTGTTGGTCAGAAATAGTACCTGTTGCAGTAATATTACCATTAACATGAACATCTCCATTAAACCAACCTGCATAGTTGGCTCCTTGAAAATATCCCCCTATACTTCCAGTGCCATTCGATTCTACTTTTAAGCCATAAGGTAAACTAGAACTTGTAGAATTGTTTCTAATATAAACTCTGGAATCTGTAGCGTTACTACAACTAACATCTCCCATCAGTATTTGACCTGACCCAGCATTGTCAGTAAACAAAAAGTTTTTATTATTTAAGGGAATTTCATAATTACTTATTAATGGGTTGGAAGTAGAATTACATTGATTTCCTAGTTTTCCCAAAGTATTTACATCTACATAAATAACATTTCCTGCTGTGTCAACAGCTAAAACACCATCTCCCGGATTAATAGTGTCTGGTGGTGTTGCTGAAGTTAAGTTAGTAAATTGCAACCCACTACTACCACCCATTGTAGAAACAAGACCTAACCCTGGGTCTAATGTAGATGAGGTAATTACTAATCTGTTGGTAATAGTATCTGCTAAATTAATAGCTGTTCCTATTTCTACTCTTCCCATAGCATTCATTAGCATTTTAACAGAATTTACATTTTGCCACGAAAAAGAATTTCTGTTTTCTAGTTCAGAAATAGCATCTACAGCATTGGTATTATATTCCCAATCTTTACCCACTATAAAGCGTTGCACAGGAGCTATATTAACATTTAAATCTTGTGAAGGATTAATAACGGCAAGCGTGTTTAAAGCACTTCCTGTTTGAGTAGCGTCCATATTTCCAAATAAGGTAGGAGAGAAAATACCATTAACACCTGCAATATTCAACATTCCCATTCGGCTATCGGGTACATCAGAAGTACGGCAAGAAAGAAATAATTCTCCACCATAACTTGAACCTGAATTAGAAATGGCAGGAGTTTTTATATCAAGGTGAAATTTAGCAGAATCCTCATTTAATCCAATAAATCCATCTGTAATATCTCCTGCAAAACCTGTTAACCCGTTAGAAACATGAAACCAATTGGTCATGGCTCCTGCATTTCTGGAATTGGGAGACTCAAAAATAATGGGAGCAACTTCGTATTGTCTAATATAAAAAGCTCCTGTATCTAATATACCTATTTGGGTACCATCTAAATTGGTACTTCCTGTTACATTATTGGTCATTCTTATTCCGTTAAAAAAAGATGGTGTAATAGCTCCAACAATTTGTTGGTGCAGATGAATCCTATCAACAGGAGTAAACCCTGCACCTAAATTACTCCCAAAAGCTACTTGACCACCCAATGGAATAAAAGTACTTCCTCCGGGCATAATTTTCATTCTCATTAAGTTGTTGGTATAAGTGTGTATTTCTTGGTTAAAGTCATTTCTAATTTGTAAAGATTTAGAAACCCCACCATTATCCCAGCCAAGAAATTCAGGATTAAAGGTAGAAGTATTAGTTCCATTTGTAACTTGTGCTATTATTTTTGTTTCTAACATGAAAGAAATAATTGCACTAAAGAGTATTAATTTTTTCATAATTTATTGTTTTAAGAGTTTATAAATAATTGATTGATTCATTGATTCTATTTTGATAAAAAGAAATCCTGTATTATAATTAGTAATATCTAAAGTTAATAGATTAGTTATAATGTTTTGTTGAGTATATAACACTTGACCAAGGGTATTGTAAATGGTAATATTTAACGGATTTACATAATTTTCCATAGTGATATTAATGAAATTGTTGGCTGGATTGGGGTAGATATTAATTTGATTTTTAAAGCTATTTTCTTCAATAGAAACAGTACAAGGTATAGCATTAATACCACCGTTACAAAGAACTGAATCAGTAGAAACACAAATATCATCTACTAAATAGTAACTATAATTGTTTAAACAATTACCACAATTTAAGGTTGTGGTATCAGTATTTGAATTATCATAAAAAATTTCCTAGCATTACATAATTGTAAGTTGAGTCAACAATAAAAGAACCTGTAATCAGTATCCAATTTGCTGTATCAGTAATAATATTCATTGAACGAAGATGTGCAAAGTTGTTAATAGGGGCTGGATTTGAAGTGGAGTATAATACAGTTGAAAATTTTAATCCTATATTATTTGAAGGGCTTTCGAAATAATTTCCACCAATTGTACCTCCCCCCATGACTGTTTTGAAAGACATAAAGTATTTTTGACCAACAACCAATGGTTGAGATAATTGACTGCCTATAAGTTCACGATTACCATTATTGTTCCATGTTACTAGTCCAGCGTATGCACTACAACCTCTGTTGTCTTCTTGATATAATGATAAGCTTTGAGGAACACCAAATCCATTAGAAGGAGCACATGCATTATAATAATCTGGAGTAAAAGAAATTGGGTTATACTTGCTCCATCCTGTAGCTAAATGAATTTGATCTTGACCAGTTGGACATGAACTGTACTGTTCAAAATCAAAATTAGGAACAAGGTTTATTTGACTATATATTGTTGTAATATTCAATATAAAGATTAGGATATGGACTATTTTTTTCATATACCAAATATAAAGTATTTTTTGGTATTTAAAGCAAATGCACATAAAGTTGATTATATATACAACTTTATATCAAAAAAAATGTATCTTATTTGTACTTGTGGAAAACAAGTCTAATAATATATCATACTGCTTTGTGTTATTGGGGGAAAACATAAAGTATCATCGTAAAAGAAAAAATATTACTTTAGAAGAGCTTGGGTTGGCTATAGGGCTTGATAAATCTGCTATATTTCATATTGAAAAAGGGAAGCCTATTACTTTTAGAACTCTCTTGAAGATAGCTGCTTATTTAGAAGTTTCAATCTTAGATTTAGTTAATAATTTTCCAAATTTAACTAAAGATGATTTAAGTATATAAATCTTTATTTTGAAATAAACTATTTTGAGGTAAAGATTTTGATTAAAAGAAGAATTTATAGACATAAAAAAAACCGCTATGGACTCATAGCGGGTTTTTTGTGTTTAGTTAGTATGAGATACTAAAGATTAATTATTTTGAAATAGTTAATTTTTTAGTAAATCTTGTACCATTAGCAATAATAGAGTAGAAATAAATTCCAGCTTCTAAATTAGTTGCATCAACAGTTTCGTTATATAAACCAGCAGCTAATGTTCCTTTGTTAAGGTTCAATACTTCTTTACCTGTTAAGTCAAACATTTTAATGTTAACATTGTTCATTTCTTTATTTAATCTAAAAGAAATAGTAGCTTGATCTTTTGCAGGATTAGGGAAAGCACTCAATTGCATATCATTGTAAAATTCATTATCGTTAATACCAACAGTACCTTCATCAATTACTGGGAAATACGCAATATTGTTGTCTAAATTACATCCAAATAAGAAATCTGTTTGAGCCCATAGAGGAGTTCCAGTAAGAACTGATATTTCATGAAAAGCCATTCCAATACCTTCACCTGCAGCATCACTAGCAAATCCAACAGTATCTTGAGTAGCTCTTAAAGCTGTAGCATCAACACTAACATAAAAAACAGGAGCACTCATTGGTAATACAGTAGTTAAAGGTACATATGTAAAAAAGTTAGATGTATCAACATTGCTTAATAATATAACCTCAGTAGCTAAAGCCGAACCTGGACCATCAATTAGGTTGTTGAAGTCTGGGTTACAACTAGCATCTCCAGTAAGAGCAGAACCAGCTGAATTTGCATGTATTCTAACCGTTACAGAAGAGGTTGCGTTATTATTTTCTTTACCTACTGCAACTAAAAGAACACCTTCAATATCAAATGAAGAACTACTTAAGTTATTATAGCCTTGAGCAGACCAATCTAAACTGTCAGCATTGTTTCCATATACAAAACCACCACCAGAATAGCCAAAGTTAAAAATTTGATTTCCAGGAGCAAAAACAGGTAAAAAATTAGAAGAACCTGTCCATCCAACAGTATCTGTAGGGGTTTTATCACCACCAATACTTTTAGAAATAGATTTAACATCTAAAATAGTCGCTTGATGGTTGTTTAGTTGAGCAAATGTAACTCCAGCAACAAAAATAGTTGCTAATAATAAGTAAATTTTTTTCATAGTTATTTTTTTTAATTAGTATAAATTTCTCGACAAATATATGTAAAAACTCAGCATATAAAAAGTTTTATAGTATAAAAAAAACAGTTTCTTAGAATCCTAACTTGTTTATAAATAATATAATTGTTAAAAAAATATTAGCAATTCATTTTTAATGTTAAATAAATATGAGTAAATTTGGACTTCACAAAAATTAAAAACCAAAAAAATAAAAAGTTATGAAAAAAATTTACTTAAGTTTATTGGCTGTATCTATAGGTAGCTTGTCTTTTGGACAAGTTGCAGTTAAGAAAGCACATCCTTTAAGAACAGAATCAATTGGTAATGTTGTTAAACAAAATCCCGTAGAAAAACCTAAAGGAGCTTTAATATGGAGCAACGATTTTTCAAGTTCATCAGATTGGACAATGTCTAATACTAGTTCTCCTGCAACCGATTGGATTATTACAAATGATGTTAACGCTTCTCCTGCAGGAGCTGGATTAAATCCAGCCGGAATGGCTACTGCAGCAAATGGTTATGCTCTTATTGATTCTGATGGACCAGGTTCTTCTGCTTCTCAAAATGCAATAATTCATATTACTACACCTTTTAGTACTATCGGAATTTCTGCAGTTTCATTAACTTTTCAACAAACGCACCGTAGATTTCAAGAACAAACAATTGTTATAGTAAGTACTAATGGTGGAACTACATGGACTGAATTTGAAGTGAATACAGCAATGAGTCCTAATACTAATTCTCCAAATCCGGAAACAATTACAGTTAATATTTCTAGTGCTGCTGCAAATCAGGCTGCTGTTCTTGTAGGGTTTAAATACGTTGCTGCTTGGGATTGGTTCTGGGCTGTTGATGATGTAGAAGTTAGAGAATCTGATGATAATGATTTGATAGGGTTCAATGGATTTTACGGTTCTCAACAAGGAGAATTACCTTACACTAGAATTCCTGTTGCTCAAAACCAACCAATAATCTTCTCTCAAGAGGTAACTAATATTGGTGCCGCTACACAAACAGCAACTAAAGTTACTGCTAGTATTAATTCAGGAGCAGTTTACGCTGGAGTTTCTCCAACTGTAAATTTAGCCCCTTTAGCGTCAGACAGTTTATCTCCTCCTGCTTTTACCCCAGCTACAACTGTCGGTGTTGCTCATAATTTAGAGTTAATTGTTTCTTCAGACTCTACTGATGTATCACCAGCAAATAATATTAATGCTTTTCCTCCATTTGAGATTTCTCAATACATTTATGCTTTAGATGATTTTGGAACTACTCCAGGTAATGGTGGTGGACCAAGACCAGCTCCTTCTAATTCTGTAGAGTATGAGGCAGGAAACTTTTTTGATATTGTAGCAAATGATAATGTTCATAGTATAGATGTAGTTGTTGGAACAAATCCTGCAAATACTGGTAAGAATATAGATGTTGTTCTTTATGATGCTTCAGGAGCTAACTTTGTAGAATTAGGTAGAAGTGCATTCTATACAGTTGCTGCTTCAGATTTAGGTCAAAAAGTAACTTTAACACTAGTTGATGCAAATACTGGGTTACCTTTACCAGTAGCAGTAACAGCTGGTAATTTTTATTTTGCTGCTGTTCATTGTTTTGATGAATTTTATTATGGAATAAGTGGAGATTCTCCTGACAATACAAGTAGAGGTGGAGTAGCAAGTTTGATTTTTTACCCAAACATGGTATCCCCAAATACAAACGAAAATTTCTTTACTACACAAACACCAATGGTTAGGTTAAATTTTGAAGCTCCTAACAGTGTTAAGGAATTAAGTAATAATACTTCATTTTCAGTATATCCTAACCCAAGTAATGGAGATTTCAACATTAGCTTAAACACTCAAAATGCAGAAATGTTAACCTTAACTGTAAACAATATTGTTGGACAAACAGTATTAACCAAACAAGTTAGAGTTGCAGGTCAAACTAATGAGACTATTTCTTTAGCTGGATTTGATAAAGGAGTTTACTTCTTAACTATTGATAACAATAAAGAAAAACAAACGGTTAAATTAATTGTTGAATAATAACAATTAATTTAAATTTCGTTAAAAAATAAATAAGTTATACAAAAAAAACCACGGATTAAAACACCGTGGTTTTTTTTTGTATATTTGTTGTATTAATTATACAAACAAAAAAATTAAAGTTATGAAAAAAATTTACTTATGTGCATTGGCGCTTTCAATAGGCTCAGTTTCATTTGGGCAAAGCGTTATGCAAAAAACATTTAGTAATGCACAGTTGGAAGTTTATAATCCACAAGCTGATGTTACTATAAAATCAAACAATATTAACGCAAAAGCTCCTGGAGATACTATCTGGTCTGAAGATTTTACTGGTGGAATTCCAGCTGGTTGGACTACAGGCGGTGCTGATGGTACAAATTGGGTTATTAATAGTGCACCTATTTCAGCTCCTTTTACAAATACTGGTCCTATCGCTTCTACTAGTGGTGGAAATCACATGTTGTTTTTTGGAGAAACAATTAACCCTGTTGCTGACAGAGATGCTTATTTTCAAACATCTGCAATTGCATTAACTGGACAACCTGCTGTTACTGTAATTTTTCAAGAAAAATTCAGATTATGTTGTGCCTCTGGTGCTCAATTAAACTTAGTAGTTAGTACCGATCCAACATTCCAAACTAACGTTCAGACCTTTGATGCTCGTGGTGGTGTGCCAATTAATGCAATGTCTGCAGATCCATTAGTTAAATCAATTAATATTTCTGCGATTGCTGGTGGAGTAACAGGAAATATTTATTTAAGATTTCACTGGGCTACTGGAGCTTCTCACTATTTCTGGATGGTAGATGATATTGCATTAATTGAAACTCCAAACAACGATTTAGTAGCTTTTAATGGATTTTATGGTTCTCAACAAGGAGAATTACCTTACACTAGAATTCCTGTTGCTCAAAATCAACCAATAATCTTCTCTCAAGAGGTAACTAATGTTGGTGCTGCTACACAAACAGGTACTATTGTAACTGCGAGTATTAATAATGGTGCTGTATATGCTGGCACATCTACTCCAATTAGTTTACCAACACTAACTTCTGATAGTTTATCTCCACCTGCATTCACACCTGCTACAACTGTTGGAGTAGCTCATAATTTAGAGTTAATTGTTTCTTCTGATTTTACAGATTTCACACCTAATGACAATGTAGAAGTTTTTCCTCCATTTGAGATTTCTCAATACATTTATGCTTTAGATGATTTTGGAACTACTCCAGGTAATGGTGGTGGACCAAGACCAGCTCCTTCTAATTCTGTAGAGTATGAGGCAGGAAACTTTTTTGATATTGTAGCAAATGATAATGTTCATAGTATAGATGTAGTTGTTGGAACAAATCCTGCAAATACTGGTAAGAATATAGATGTTGTTCTTTATGATGCTTCAGGAGCTAACTTTGTAGAATTAGGTAGAAGTGCATTCTATACAGTTGCTGCTTCAGATTTAGGTCAAAAAGTAACTTTAACACTAGTTGATGCAAATACTGGGTTACCTTTACCAGTAGCAGTAACAGCTGGTAATTTTTATTTTGCTGCTGTTCATTGTTTTGATGAATTTTATTATGGAATAAGTGGAGATTCTCCTGACAATACAAGTAGAGGTGGAGTAGCAAGTTTGATTTTTTACCCAAACATGGTATCCCCAAATACAAACGAAAATTTCTTTACTACACAAACACCAATGGTTAGGTTAAATTTTGAAGCTCCTAACAGTGTTAAGGAATTAAGTAATAATACTTCATTTTCAGTATATCCTAACCCAAGTAATGGAGATTTCAACATTAGCTTAAACACTCAAAATGCAGAAATGTTAACCTTAACTGTAAACAATATTGTTGGACAAACAGTATTAACCAAACAAGTTAGAGTTGCAGGTCAAACTAATGAGACTATTTCTTTAGCTGGATTTGATAAAGGAGTTTACTTCTTAACTATTGATAACAATAAAGAAAAACAAACGGTTAAATTAATTGTTGAATAATCAACTTTAATTATTAAAAACTAAAAACCTCTATGATTTTTCATAGAGGTTTTTTTATGTCTAAAAAATATAATGTTATTTACTTTCTCAAAACTTCTACTTCTCCGTTAATACCTAATTTTATAAGTGCAGAAGGTTGGTGGGTACCGTTATCTAAAGAAGCATCAACCATATACGTTACATTAGATTTAATTTCTTTGGAAATATCATTAAATTTTAATGGAGTTGGTGTGTCACTTAAGTTGGCAGAAGTAGAAACTAATGGTTTCCTGAATTTTTGCATTAATTGATTACAAAAACCTTCTTTTATCATTCTTATAGCTATACTGCCATCAGCTGCAATAACATTTTTAGCTAAGTTTTTAGCATTAGGAAAAATGATGGTTGTAGGAGAAGTAGCCAAGTCAATTAAATCCCATGCTAAATCTGATACTTCTGCTACATGTTTTTGCAACATGGCATCATTATTCACTAAAATTATTAAACTTTTAGATTCATTTCTTTTTTTGAGCTCGTAAATTTTTTTTACAGCAGCCTCATTAGTGGCATCACAACCTAACCCCCAAACCGTATCTGTAGGATAAAGGATAATTCCACCAGCGTTTAATACCTCAATACATTTATTAATTTCGTTGGTCAAGGTGTATTAAATTAAAAATTATGCTTTTCTTGAAATCGCTTTTTCAGCAGCTTTAACTATAGCGTCAGCATTTAAGCCATATTTTTCCATTAATTGAGCTGGAGTTCCGCTTTCTCCAAAAGTATCGTTTACACCAACGTATTCAATGGGCATTGGGTTGTTTCTACTTATTACTTGAGCAATACTATCTCCTAATCCACCATTAATCATATGTTCTTCTGCCGTAACAATACATTTAGTTTTGTTTGCAGAAGTCAAAATAGCTTTTTCATCTAAAGGTTTTATGGTGTGGATATTAATGATTTCGGCACTAATGCCTTTTTGTTCTAATATTTCGCAAGCTTGTATAGCTTCCCAAACTAAATGACCAGTAGCAAAAATGCTTACATCTGTACCTTCATTTAACATAATAGCTTTTCCTATTATGAACTCTTCATTCATAAAAACAGGAACAGCAGGTCTTCCAAATCTTAAATAAACAGGACCTTTATGATTGGCTATGGCTTTTGTAGCTTGTTTGGTTTGGTTATAATCGCACGGATTAATAACTGTCATTCCAGGTAACATTTTCATTAACCCAATATCTTCTAAAATTTGGTGTGTAGCTCCATCCTCCCCTAATGTTAGTCCAGCATGCGAAGCACAAATTTTCACATTTTTATGAGAATAAGCTACAGACTGACGAATTTGATCGTAAACCCTGCCTGTAGAAAAATTAGCAAACGTTCCTGTAAATGGAATTTTACCACCAATGGTCATTCCTGCTGCAATACCAATCATGTTGGCTTCTGCAATGCCTACTTGAAAAAATCTATCTGGATTTTCTTTTTCAAATTGATTCATTTTTAAAGAACCTGTTAAATCTGCACAAAGAGCAACAACATTAGGATTTTCTCTACCTAATTCTGTTAATCCATCACCAAATCCTGAACGAGTATCTTTTTTTTCTGTGTAAGTATATTTTTTCATAAGTAGATATTTTATTTACAGTCTAACTTGCGTTGAAGCACCTGATTTTATTTTAAATGATTTTTCTTTAGTATAAATTACGTTTTTAATGTTTTTACCTCTATAAACTATTCTATAATTCCCGGGTTGAAGCACAATAGTTTCTCTATCGGTATTCGGTGAAATGTTATATATCCATTCTAGTTTATTATCTTTTTCTAATAAGATACTAGCAACACCAGAACTTGGTAAGAAAAATATACCCAAACCGGGTTCTGGAATAAATACTTTTGTTGTATGACTTTGTTTAATGATGATGTTATTTACTTCGGTTTTTGGTAAGGTAAGTATTTCTAAATCATAATCGCCAACAATGTATTTTGTTATTTTTGAGAAATCTTGAATATGAAAAGTTTTATCACTACCTTTTTTTCTAACAATGCATTTTAAATCTTTGTATTCATTAAAACCATTCATCTCCATTTCTAAATAGCCTTGGGGTGCATCTAGTGCAATAATATTATGAATTCCGGGAGTTATGGTAATATTCTTTTTAGAAACAGGAGGTAAAGTATGCACTACCAAATCGTATTCTTTAGCATGATTTAATGGAATAGTATCTGGATTTCCCCTGTGGTTAATGGTGTGGATAAAATTATATTCTATTTGTTTGGTGTAACTATTATAAAAAGTCATATTTACATCAGTTTCTGTAGGTAATCCATTTTGGTCTAATAAATTTACCTGAACAGTTGTATTATTCATGATTTGTTTAATAATAATCCCCAATACATTTTCGAAAGAAGAAGCATTATCAGCACCATAATAATTACCAACACATTTAAAAGCATCAGCAATTTCAACATCTAGACCCATACCAATTACAAATGGTTTCAGCGTAACTCCATTTTTTTTCAAAGCCAAAGCAACAGCACAAGGGTCGCCACCACACTCTTCTTTTCCATCAGTAATTAAAATAATAATGTTTCTACAATTATCGCAAGGAGGAAAATCGTTTTTGGTTTGTTCTAAAGAGTAAGCAATAGGAGTTGTTCCGATAGGATAAATATTAGAAAGTTTAGCTTTAATAGCGTTGTAATTATTGGGTTTAAAAGGAACTTCCAATTTAGAATCTTGGCAACTTCTATTGCCTTGTGCAACAGAAAATTGATGTCCGTAAATTCGTAAACCAACTTCCATGTTTTTGATAGGTTTAAGACTGTCCATTAAGTTGCTCAGTAAACGTGTAGCTACTTTAATTTTTTGTTCACCTTCCCATTGTCCCAACATACTTTGAGAGGCATCAAATAAAAATAAGATCCTGGTTTTTGGTTGTTGTGTTTGAGAAAACACGTTAACAACCGTAAACAAACTAAAAGTAAGTAGTATTAATTTTATATGTTTGTTAAGGAAGTTCATTTTTGCTTTTTCTTTTTGAAGACTGAGAACTGAAAACTGATGACTACTCTTTTACTTTAATTAATAATCCCCAAGAGTTTCTTCTAATTGAGCCAAAGCAGTTGCTAATTGTTCATCGTTTGGAGCAACTCCATGCCATTTGTGGCTTCCCATCATAAAATCTACTCCTTGTCCCATTTCTGTTTTCATAATTACCATTATTGGTTTTCCTTTTCCAGTCATACTTTTGGCAGTTTTCATTGTAGAAAGAATATCTTCCATTTTATTACCATTCATTTCTAATACTTGCCAACCAAAAGCTTGCCACTTATCTTTAAGATTACCTAAATCCAATACATCTTGAATACTTCCATCAATTTGTTGTTGATTGTAATCTATGCAAGAAATTAAATTGTCAACTTTATTGTGTGCAGCATACATGGCAGCTTCCCAAATTTGTCCTTCTTGCAGTTCTCCATCACCATGAAGTGAATAAACCAATGTGTTATCGTTATTTAACTTTTTAGTTTGTGCAGCTCCAATAGCTACAGATAAGCCTTGTCCTAACGAACCGCTTGACATTCTAACACCTTCTAAACCTTCGTGAGTGGTTGGATGTCCTTGTAAACGTGTGTTTAGTTTTCTAAATGTTTTTAATTCATCAACATTAAAATAGCCCGAGCGAGCTAAAACACTATAAAAAACAGGAGAAATATGACCATTAGATAAAAAGAACAAATCCTGGTTTTTGCCATCCATATCAAATGGTTGGGGAGTATGCTTCATTAGCTCAAAATACAAAGCAACTAAATAATCTGTGCAGCCTAGAGAGCCGCCAGGATGACCTGAGTTTACAGCATGAACCATTCGTACAATATCTCTTCTTACTTGAGAAGCAATTTTTTCTAGATCAATAGAGGTAGGCATAATTTTATAGGTTTAAAAATTCGCCTCAAAAATAGTTGAATAATAAAAAATACTTCCTCTTTGTTAATAACTTATAATAAGTAAAGAAATACGCTATTTACTTTGTTTGACTTTCTTATTTTGAGTAGGATGCCAATTTAGCCTCTTTTTATTTTAGTTAAAAAGTGATAGTATTTAAAATTATTTTATAAATTTAACCTTTCTAAAATATTAATACTAATCAAATAATAAAAATATGAAACAGTTTTATTCTTTTAAAAACATTATGTTAGTTATTATAATGTTGTCGTTTTTTAGTGCTTTTTCACAAGAAACAAAAACAATATATTTTAAATCTGGGAATTTTATACCTGAAAAAACTAATTTGTCAGAAAGTACTTTTTTTGCAAATGAATTAGTTGGCGATACTTATTATAGAATCATTCAGTTTTCCGAAATTCCTACTCAAGCTCACAAAGAAGCTTTAGCTACAAATGGTATTACATTATTAGATTATTTACCAGATTTTTCATTCTATGCAGCAGTTAATAAAAATGCTGATTTAAATGTGCTAAGTTCTTATAAAGTAGTTAGTGTTTTATCAATACCTACTAAATTTAAACTTACAAGATTGTTAGATGAGAAAAACTATCCTGAATGGACATTATACGGAGCAAATCAAATTGAATTAAATGCGATGTATTTTTCTAATGTAGCTAAAACTACTGCTGAAAGTAAGCTAAAAAGTTTAGGAGCTGAAATTACAATGAGTAATGATGCTAATATTATTAGATTTAGAATACCACTAAATAAAGTTGAAATTGTTTATACCCAACCAGAATTTTATTATTTTGAGCAGTTAGATGAACCACAGCAACCAGAAAATTTTAGAGCCAGAACCAACCATAGAAGCAATACAATCGCTACCAATTATGTTGGGGGATTAAATTTTGATGGTACAGGAATGACGGTAATGATGCAAGATGATGGTATTATTGGTCCACACATAGATTATCAGGGTAGAATAGACCAAAGAGTTACTACAGATGGCGGTAATCATGGGGATCATGTTTCTGGAACCATTATGGGAGCTGGAAACCTAGACCCTAAAGGTAAAGGAATGGCATTTGGAGCAGATTTATTAGTTTACAGCTCTACTAATAACAATTATAACGATGTTCCAACATTATATAATAATGAGGATGTAGTAATTACTTCAAAAAGTTATAGTAATGGATGTAATGCAGGCTACACTACGTTAGCCAGACAATTGGACCAACAAAGTAGAACATTGCCTGCGTTAATTCATGTTTTTTCAGCAGGAAATAGCGGTACTTCAGATTGTAGTTATGGAGCAGGAGCAGGTTGGGGAAATATTACAGGTGGACATAAAGCTGGGAAAAATGTTGTTGCTGTTGGTAATTTAAGTTTTACCGATGGACTAGCTGGCTCGAGTAGTAGAGGGCCTGCTGAAGATGGTAGAATTAAGCCAGATGTATGTGCTGTTGGAACTAGTGTTTTTTCAACTATGGATGTAAATACTTATCAAACTATTAGTGGAACTTCTATGGCTTGCCCTGGAGTTGCTGGAGTATTCACTCAATTGTATCATGCTTATAAAACCATGAATAATGGAAATAATCCAGATAATGCTCTAATGAAAGCTGCTGTTTTAAATACAGCTGATGACTTAGGAAATGTTGGTCCAGATTTTAAACATGGATGGGGAAGAATTAATGCTAGAAGAGCTTATGAGTTATTAAGTAATAACAACTACTTATCAGCTACTATAGCTCAAGGTGGTAACAATACTCATCAAATAACTGTTCCTGCTAATACAGCTCAGGTAAGAATTATGATTCTATGGACAGATTTTGAAGGTGCAACTACTGCTACAAAAGCCCTTGTAAATGATATTAATATGCAAGTTGTAGATCCTTCGTCTTCAACATTTAATCCTTGGGTTTTAGACCCAACACCTACTGTTGCTAGTCTAAATGCTGTTGCTACAAGAGGAATTGACGATTTAAATAATATGGAACAAGTTACAATAGATAATCCATCTACAGGAACCTATACCATTAATGTTAGTGGTTTTGCTATTCCGCAAGGGCCACAAGAATATTATATTGTGTATGAATTTGTAACAGATGAAGTAGTACTTACTTATCCAATAGGTGGAGAAGGCTTTGCACCTGGAACCACCGAAACTATTCGTTGGGATGCTTTTGGTAATAATGGAAATTTTGCTATTGAATATTCTACTAACGGTGGAATTAGTTGGTCTCCAATAAACATGAATTACTCTAGTGCTTTAAGGTATTTTAATTGGACAGTACCAAATACCTTATCTGGTTTAGCAAAAGTAAGAGTTACTAGAGGTGCCAGTAGTGATGAATCTGACCAAGTGTTTTCTATTATAGGAACACCAAATAATTTAAATGTTGGATGGGCTTGTCCTGATTCTTTAAACTTTACATGGAACGCAGTTCCTGGAGCTACTGGCTATGAAGTACACATGTTAGGAAATAAATACATGGATTCAGTAGGGGTAAGCACAACAACTAATATAGTGTTGGCCGTTCAATCTACAGATACAGTTTGGTTAAGTGTTAGAGCTTTAGGTCCTGATAATGCTCGTGGTGAAAGAGCTGTAGCTATTCAAAAACTACCAGGAACTTTTGCTTGTCCCATTCCTGTAGATGTTAATATTTCTAATCCAACACCACAAGATAATCAGTCCATATTAGCATGCATGACATCTTCTTTTGCTATAGAAATTGATGTGAAAAATGAAGGTTTAAACTCATTATCCAATATACCTGTTCATTATAAATTAAATGGAGGAACAACTGTGTCAGAAAGTATTGCCGGACCAGTTGCTACTGGAGCTACTGTTAGTTATACTTTTACCTCATTTCCTACACCAATATCAGGAAATAATAGTTTAGTAATATGGTCGGACATGGTTGGCGATGGAAATAGTTTAAATGATTCTGTAAGTATACAATTTAACTATAATACAGCAGCTCCTAAAACCTTACCTTGGAGTGAAGATTTTGAAACATTTACGCTTTGTTCTACAGCAGCTAATTGTGAAGTTGAAGTTTGTAATACCAATAATGATTTCACAAATCTAACAAATGGCATTGAGGATGATATTGATTGGAGAACCAATAGAGGAGCTACCCCATCAAATGGAACAGGTCCATCAATGGATTATAATCCAGGTACATCATTAGGTAAGTATATGTATTTAGAAGCTTCAGGCTCTCCAGTTTGCTCTAATAAATCAGCTCATTTAATTACTCCTTGTATAGATTTGAATGGCGTGAGTAATCCAACTTTGTCTTTTGCATATAATATGAATGGAGTTTCTATGGGAGCAATTATGGTTGATGTTTACTCTAATGGAACATGGACTAATAATGTAATTACCCCATTGGTCGGCAATAAAGGTACTAGCTGGTTAATTCAAACAGTTTCTTTAAATGCCTTTGTTGGTAATGTAATCAATATAAGATTTAGAGGGGTTACCGGAAATAACTGGGAAAGTGATTTAGCAATAGACGATATTTCTATAACACAAACAGTTGGTATTAATGAAAATGCATTTGGAAATATAAGTATTTATCCAAACCCTGCTCAAGATAATCTTATTATTGATGGCATCATTAACAATGAAGGAATTGACTTATCAATTACCGATATTACAGGAAAAGCTATTGTAAATTACAGTAGTACCTCAAATAATAATCAAAAATTACTTAATATTAGTGAACTATCTTCAGGTGTTTATTTTATTAAATTAAATAAAGAAGGAGCTACACAAACACTTAAGTTTGTAAAGCAATAACTAAATAATTACCACAAAAAAAGCTCGAACTATAAAAATAGTTCGAGCTTTTTTGTTTGTAGCGAGAGAGAGATTTGAACTCTCGACCTCCGGGTTATGAATCCGGCGCTCTAACCAACTGAGCTACCTCGCCAAAATGTGGCTGCAAATATAATAGTTTTGTTTTTTTAGAAGCTATTAAATTCTTTTTTTTTCAAAATTATTTTTCTGATTAAAAATTATTTTTTTCTTATATTGCGAGTTGGTTTAAAATACAATAAGAAATGAACGAAAAAGTAAAATTTGAGCAGGAATTTATAATAAAAGTGTCTCCAAAAATGCTATATAACTACATTTCCACACCTAGTGCTTTGTCAGAATGGTTTGCAGACGATGTTAACTTTAAGGATGGAATTTTCACTTTTTCTTGGGATGGTTCTGAAGAGCAAGCTAAAGTAGTTTCTAAAATTAAAGGAAAATGTATTAGACTTAGATGGCTGGAAGAAGAAGATGATGAAGCTTATATAGAACTAAAAATTGAAATTGATGAGCTTACAAAAGAAGTAGCTCTTATTATTACTGATTTTGCGTATGAAGATGAAGTAGAAGAAGCTAAAATGCTTTGGGAAAGCCAAATTAATGACCTACATAACATTATTGGAGTTTAAACTTATTGTCCCGCTTCAATGCTTTGCACAATTCGCTCTATCATTTCATCTTCCTCGTTGTTTTTAGGGTCGTACCTTGATTTTAAATCTCCTGAATATAACTTTGCTACTCCTTGGTAAATAAATGCTTTAAAACCACCTCGCATTTCTTTAATAATGTCATAGGTAGATTCTCCAGTGCCTCTATCAATTAATTTCACTAATATTCTACCTTGAGTAACGGTAAGTTTTTTTATTACTTCTGTAAACTCTTCTTTAAGTTCTTGTTCTCGTTGTTTCAAAAGCTTTCTTTTTTTACTTTTCGATTTTACATTTTCTATTTCTACACTATATTGATTGAATTTATTAACTGCAATTTTAGCATAAGGATAGACTTTGGTAACATGGTATTTTAATCTTCTTAGTTGTTTATCTTTCTCAACATCGCCATAAGAACTTAGTTCAACTATTTGAAAATCGGCTAAAGTATATAAATATATTGTATCGCCATCAGAAACGATCATTTGTACAACGTTCCCATTTGGAGCAACTGTTTCAAAAACTTTAAAACTAGTATCTTCTTGCGTGTTATAACCGTCTTTATTTTTTAAATAACGCATCAAAGAATCGTTATGAATTAACTCGATTAAAGAATCTTTAGCAAGTTTTTTTTCTTTGTTAGATTGTGAAAATACCTCTCCACTTAAGCTAATGCTTAACACAAATAATAGTATGTTTACAAATCGAATCATTTACAAATAAAAAATTAAAAGTAGTAAAATAAGCGAAAATAGCACCAAATGAATCAGGAAATTTACAATTTATTAGAAGAAAAGTACAATCAGTTCAATCAATTAGAATTTATAACATCAGACCCAATATCTATACCACATTTGTTCAATAAAAAAGAAGATATTGAAATTGCCGGATTTTTGGTGGCAACTATTGCTTGGGGTCAAAGAAAAAGTATTATTACTAATGGTAAAAAAATGGTGGAATTGATGGATTTAGCTCCTTATGATTTTATAATGAACCATACTGAAAATGACCTAAAAAGACTAAATAAATTTGTACATAGAACTTTTAATTCAACTGATTTAACATTTTTCATGCAATCGTTGCATCATATTTATACTAAACATGGCGGATTAGAAAGTGTTTTTGCTCTGCATCCTACCGATATGAAAAAGTCCATACATCATTTTAAACAGGTGTTTTTTGAAATAGAACATCCTAAAAGAACCGAAAAACATATAGCAGACCCATTAAAAAAATCTTCTGCTAAAAGAATTAATATGTTTTTAAGATGGATGTGCAGAAAAGATAAAAGAGGAGTTGATTTCGGAGTTTGGAACTCCATTGAACCGAAATACTTAATGTGTCCACTAGATGTGCATTCGGGAAATGTTGCCAGAAAATTAGGACTGCTAAATAGAAAACAAAACGATTGGCAAGCGGTTGAAGAGCTTACCCATCAGTTAAGAGTTTTTGACAAAAATGACCCTGTAAAATACGATTTCAGCTTGTTTGGTTTAGGTGTTTTTGAAGGATTTTAATCAACAATTATTACCAAATACTTAGAAGCCGACCAAAAAGCTTCTGGGTCTTTAATAATAATTTTATCAGCTTTCTTCTCTCCTTTAATTTCGTAAGAGCTAGAAGGATGATTGGTAACTACCTTTGCTTTAGTTGCTGCTAAATCAATTTCGTTGGTTGAAGTTATGTTAACTTTTGTAAAATATTTTTTATTAAACTCATCAGCCAATTTTTGAGTTTTACCGATACCAATAAAACCACCTTCTTTGGTAATTACTCCATTTGCCAATAACTCTTTAGAAGTCCCAAAACAGTAATAAGCTGTGTTTAACAAATCTTCTTGTTCTCCAAGTTCTTCTAATCGTAAATTATATTCTTCAAAAAGTACTTTTATTTGCTCATTTGCTTGAGCCAATTTTGTTTGTAAATCAGCAATTTGAGCGTCTTTTTCTTGTACCTGAACAGCTAACATTTCAATCATTTTTTCTAACTCAGCAATTTTTAAGTTAGATTTTTTTAATCTGCTTGATAGGGCAGCCATTTTATCTTTATTTTCTTGTAACAAACCATTAATAAGGTTGATGTCTTCAAGAATTTGTTCTTTCATGTTAGGTGTAACTTCATTTCCCTTATCAAAACGAGTAGTCATTAACTTCTCTCTCTTCTTTATTTCTACCAAATTTTCTTGAATTTCGTTTAATGAAGAAATGTAAGTAAGAATTTCTTCTTCTTTACCATTCAACTCACTAATGGCATTTAAACTGTCTTGCTGTAAATCGCTTATACGATTTTCAAGCTCGTCATTAGTACAAGAAAAAAACAAAGTAGTTGCTATAAGTAGTAATAATAAATTCAATTTGTTGTACATAATCTGTTCGTTTTATTGATTTGTTTCTTTAATTACAAAATAAAGAAATATTTTTCCTGAATTTTGAATTGTTTAAAATTAATAATTTAAAAAAACTTAACGAACAGAAATGGAAGATTTAATTGACATATATCATAAAGTAAATCATTTTGGCAGAGAGAATGGAATGAAGTTAACCATTATAAGTCCAGGAAATATACTGTATGAAATGGAAGTGCTGGAGAAACATTTAGCTACAAAAACTACTATTCATGGTGGAATGATAGCAGCATTGATGGATGGTGTACTTGGTGTCGCAGCATTAACAGCAGTTGTAAAAGATAAAAGATTAGTATCAACAGTGGAGTTTAAAATTAATTATTACCAACCAGTTTTTCTTGGTGATGTATTAAAAGGTATTGGTAGAGTTGATTTTCAAGGGAAAAGAATTTTATCTGCTTCTGGGGAAATTTATAACCAAAATGAAGAGTTAGTGGCAAAAGCTTTAGGAACTTTTAATGCTTACCCTGCCGAAAAAAGTGATATTTTTGAATTTCTATCTTCTAAAAACATATAACCATGTATAATAAATTTAAAACCGTAACAATTATTGTTTTAGCATTAATTACCATTAATGTATATGCTCAAAAAAATACTTCTGCTGAATTAAAACCTGCATTGTTTGATGCTTTTAAGTTCAGAAATGTAGGTCCAGCTTTTACTTCGGGCAGAATTGCTGATATTGCTGTTAATCCAACTAATTTTTCTCAATATTATGTTGCTGTAGCTTCTGGTGGAGTATGGAAAACGGATAATGCAGGAACTACTTTTACCTCTATTTTTGATAGTCAGGGTGCTTATTCTATAGCGTGCGTAACTATAGATCCTAATAATGAAAATGCCATTTGGGTGGGTACAGGCGAAAATAATAATCAAAGAAGTGTTGCTTATGGCGATGGCGTTTATTTTTCTGCTGATGGAGGTAAATCATGGAAAAATATGGGGTTAAAAACTTCTGAACATATCGGAAATATTATTGTACATCCTAAAAATTCTAATATAGTTTATGTTGCAGCTTATGGTCCTTTATGGAAAGAGGGTGGCAAAAGAGGTGTTTATAAAACTACTGATGGAGGTAAAACTTGGGAAAGAATGTTGTTTATTAGTGATGATACAGGAATTTCTGAAATAGTGATGGATCCAAGAAATCCAGATGTGCTTTATGCAGCAGCTCACCAACGTAGAAGACATGTTTTTACTTATGTTGGAGGTGGTCCAGAATCTGGAATTCATAAAACTTCAGATGGTGGAAAAACTTGGGAAAAAATAAATAAAGGATTGCCTAAAGAAGATATCGGAAGAATTGGTTTAGCCATTTCTCCTGCCAATCCAGAATATATTTATGCTATTGTAGAAGCTGCCAACGATAAAAATGGTGGTTTTTACAGAAGTAACAATAGAGGTGCGTCATGGGAAAAAAGAGGAGATTACTCTACTAGTGGTAATTATTATCAAGAAATAATTTGCGACCCAAAAAATCCTGAAAAAGTTTATGCTATGGATACTTGGCTGCATCACACAGAAGATGGAGGAAAAACTTTTAAAAGAACAGGAGAAAAACATAAACATGTGGACAACCATTGTATTTGGATAAACCCTAACAATACCAATCATTTTTTAATAGGAACAGATGGTGGTATTTATGAAACTTGGGATGGAGGTTCAACCTATCAATTTAAAACGAATTTACCTGTAACCCAATTTTATAAAGTTACGGTTGACAATACGTTGCCTTTTTATTATATCTATGGAGGAACACAAGATAATAACAGTATTGGAGGACCATCTAACACCATCAACCACGCAGGAATTGTAAATTCAGATTGGTTTATTACTAATGGTGGCGATGGTTTTGAATCTCAAGTTGACCCAGTTGATCCCAACATTATTTATGCACAAGCTCAATACGGTTGGTTGGTTAGATATGAGAAGAATAGTGGAGAAAAAGTGCCTATAAAACCTTATCCAAAGCAAGGAAAACCAGCTTACAGATGGAATTGGGATGCTCCGCTGTTAATTAGTCCGCATGAGCACAAGAGATTGTATTTTGCTGCTAATAAACTCTTTAAAAGTAACGATAGAGGAAATAGTTGGGAGGAAGTTAGTGGCGATTTAACTCGTCAGCTTGATAGAAATAAAATGAAAGTAATGGGCAAAGTTTGGAGTATGGATGCCGTAATGAAAAATAAATCTACTACCATTTACGGAAATATTGTTGCCTTAGACGAATCACCATTAAAAGAAGGGTTGCTCTATGTTGGTACAGATGATGGATTAATTCAGGTGAGTGAAAATGGAGGTGATTCTTGGGAGAAACATGAGAAATTTGCTGATGTGCCTGAAATGACTTATGTAAATATGTTGAAAGCATCGAAACACAACCAAAAAACGGTTTATGCAGTTTTCAATAATCATAAAAGAGGCGATTTTACCCCTTATTTATTAAAAAGTGAAGATGCAGGAAAGAGTTGGAAATCTATAGTTGGAAATTTACCAAAAAATGGAGCAGTTTATTCGTTTGCAGAAGATCATAAAAATCCAGATTTATTATTTGCAGGAACAGAATTTGGTGTTTTTGTAACGCTTAATGGAGGAGAAA
>JAVVER010000015.1:0-18503 GCA_032251145.1 Vicingaceae bacterium
GTCTCAAACGGGCTGCAAAAGTACAACTCTTTTCCTTTTCCCAAAACTTTTTTTTACTTTTTTTTTATTTTTTACCTCCACTCCCCCTTAAATACCTGATTGTGAACACAATTTTTTTTGATTTTTTTTATTCTTTTTTTTATTTATTGAACTGTTTAATCTAATGCCCCCTGTGTTTTATTAATTATTCTCTTTTTCTTAATAACATTTGACCTCTCTCTTTGCTTTTGTAATGACATACTTTTTGATTTATATTACGCTTCGTTCTTCCAAGCAAATACTTGAAAGAGAATTTGAAATTAGTTGATAATTAATGAAATCTTGAAGTTTGCTAATTGCTTACCCCTATATTCACTAAGCTGAAGCATTGACATTTTAGCAAAGGGCTTAGTGATGTGATTTTCATAATTCATAAAACAAATATACTATTTTTATATACTGTATTGTGTTTGCTCGACCTAAGTAACCACCTACAATGCCCTCGCAAAACTTAACTCGTACTTTTTCTTTACTTCCAAGCGAATGCTTGAAATAGCATGTTATATTTATGAATTTAAAACTACTTTGCTGCTGCTATAAAAGCCATAGCAACTATAAGATCTTCGGGAGAGGTGATTTTAATGTTTTCTTTATTGCCACTTACTAAATGGATTTTTGTGCCAGCTGCTTCTACCACACTTGCATCATCGGTAAAAGCATCTGTAAATTCTTGTTGGTAGGCTTTTTTATGAGAGTTGTTTGGAAACACTTTGGGGTTTGTACAATTTTGTAACACGACCGTTTTACTGCTTTGTTCCCTGTTTTTTTTTACATGACGAAGTGAATCTACTACATCTACTACTGGAATAGCATTTCCGTATTGTTCTGCTACATTGAAACAGTTAACTATAGTTATTTTGCTTACTAATGGACGAACGTCATCTTGTATTGCTACAATACCTTCTTTATTAACTAACCTAACCCTAAGGCATTTTGTACAGAGTGAAAGCGTGTTTTTCCTCCTGCTACAATTTGATGTGGAATTTTGGTAAGCTCCATCTCTCCTAAGCATAACTACAAAATCTCTGTTTCAAATAATTGCTTGGAACAAATACCAACCCTACAACGGCAACTCAAATTTAGTTTCCCAAACTTGTTGGTCACTAACATTTTCTAGTTTAACTTTTAAAAATTTAGTATCCCCTTCTTTTGTTAATGTTCTGTCTATTATTTTACTTATCTGTATATCCTCCTCATTATTTCTAATCTCATCATCCACTCTTGGTAAAAAAGGATACTGAATAGTTATTTTTTCATCTTCTGTGTGTACCAAGCTCATCGCTGTCTCAAAAATTATTTCTTCCAACTTTTCGGCTATCATCTCATCATTCACTTCTTCTTTAGCTTGAGGGTTTAGGTTACTCACCCACTTAAAAAATGCATCTACCGCATTCTCTTTCAAAATAGGTCGTATATATTCCGGAAATGGCGAGCGAATATGCTCATTATCAGAAAACCAAAAAGTAAAGGTTTGCTCTACCATTTCGCTACTTTCAACGGTATTAGGTTCTAATGCTTTCATATGTTTTTATTTATTATTCGTTAATTTTTATGTTTTATAAATGTACTTCTCACGGTTCATTTGTTTTTTCTGACTCACCCCCAAGTTATCTTTCGATAACTTCTCCTCCTCTCTTTGAAGATAGGAGCAAGGGAGAGCGTTACTAGTTTATTTCATATAAAATATCAATTTGTACTCCCAAAACACTCCTATGCGAGAAACTTTTACTCATAGTCGTTTTATATGTCTTTACTCTAAATTTTATTCAAAAGTACCTTAAATACTTTATTCATGAAATGATATAAATCATATTCAAAAATGCAATAAGTCAACATTTGCTTTGATTAATTAGTTGTTTGTATGATTATAATCATATTCAATACTGATTTATCTCATTTTACCTCCACCCTATCCTATCTAACTTAGCACCATAATTTAAAGACTAAAAAAATGGCTGCAACAGAACTTAAGTTATTCGATTTTTCTAAAGAACCCATAAGGGTTTTGCATTTCACATGGATAGCATTTTTTCTAACCTTTTATGTTTGGTTTAACATGGCTCCATTGGCAACCACCATGCTTGATAGTATTGATTGGTTGACTAAATCGCACATAAAGGTATTAATGATATGTAATGTTGCCCTCACCATACCAGCTCGTATTGTGGTTGGTGCTATGATAGATAAATATGGTCCGAGAAGGGTTTTTTCGGGCTTAATGGTTATTATGGGAATTCCCGCCATTTTCTTCGCTTTCGGAAACTCTTTTATTCAACTAATGGTTGCCCGATTAATATTAGGGTCTATAGGTGCCGGATTTGTAATTGGGATTAAAATGGTTGCCAACTGGTTTCCTGCAAAAATGGTAGGAAGAGCCGAAGGACTTTATGCAGGTTGGGGAAATTTCGGTTCGGCAGCAGCTGCAGGAAGTTTACCTTTTTTCACCATACATTTAATGGACAAATGGTTAGGCTTTGGAGACGACAGTTGGAGATGGACCTTGTTTCTCAATGCACTTATTTGCATGATTTACGGTGTAATTTACTGGTTCTTGGTAAAAGACAATCCTCCCGGAAAAAAGCAAGTAATGGCTAAGAAAACCGAACCCATGATGGTTACTTCTTACAAAGATTTAATTCAATACATTTTATGGTCGTTCCCACTAGTTGGAGCTATGGGCGTATTAGCCTGGAAAATTCAAACTGTTCAAATTGTTACCGATGGGTTATCTCATAATTTATACTCTGAAAATGTATTGTACATTATTTATGGTGTGCTGGCTTTACTGTATGTCGGACATGTAACTAAAACCCTACAAGTTAATCTTCCTTATTTAAAAGCAGGTGTCCCCGAAAAAGACAAATACAGCTGGGGAAGTGTGGCAGCTCTAAACAGTACCTACTTTGCCAACTTCGGTGCTGAGCTAGCTGTAGTTTCTATGCTGCCCATGTTTTTCGAGTCGGTTTTTGCTCCATTAATGAATGATGCCGGAGAAAAAATTATGACAGCCGAAATGGCGGGATTAGTTGCTGGTTCTTTTGCCTTTGTAAACTTAGTAGCCCGTCCGTTAGGAGGGTTACTTTCCGATATGATGAGCAGCAGAAAACGAACCATGCTTATTTACATGGTAGGAATTGCCATTGGTTTTTTCGGAATGGCATTAATAGGAAAATATGATGCTGTGATAGAAGGCGAACAAACCATCGTTCCCATGTTTGACGGAATGTGGTGGCTCGTTGTTTCTGTAATTATTACCATTGGTTGTTCATTCTTTGTGCAAGGAGCCGAAGGAGCCACCTTTGCGGTAATTCCCATGGTAAACAAAAAAATGACAGGTCAAATTGCAGGTATGGCGGGTGCTTACGGAAATGTAGGTGCTGTTATCTACCTTGTAATTTTCTCTTTAGTAGATGCCAAAACATTCTTCTACATAGTAGCAGCAGGAGCTGCACTAAGCTTTATCTTTTGTTGGCTAATGCTCGAAGAACCAAAAGACGCTCATGGAGAAGATGAAGATGATGAAGAGGATGAATTAGAGATTGGAAATTAGAGATTATCCTCCCCCAACCCCTCCAAAGGAGGGGAGTTCCTTCCCTTTAGGAAGGATAGGAATTGGAAATGAGCGTTGGCTCTCCCCTCTTGAGAGGGGTTAGGGGTGTGTTTTTGGGAATAGAAATTAAACAATTAACAGATAACCAATAACAATTAACTAACAACTATAAACTTACACATCATGTCAAAAACAAACATAGAACAATGGGATATTGAAGATGATAACTTCTGGCGTTCAACAGGAAAAAAAATAGCAAATAAAAACCTTTGGTACTCCATCCCTGCCCTACTCTTAGCTTTTGCTGTATGGATTATGTGGGGAGTGATTATCAAATACATGAAAGATTTTGGATATAATTTTGGCTTAACAGATGGCTTAACACCCGGATCAGACGAGTTTAATAATGCCCTTGCCGAAGTAAACAACCTCTACTATACACTTCCCGCCATAGCTGGACTAGCAGGAGCTACCTTACGACTTCCGAACTCATTTTTAATTTCGTTAGGAGGCGGTAGAAATGTAGTTTTTGTTACCACTGCCTTGTTGCTTATTCCTGCTATTGGAACAGGTATAGCTTTAAGCGATTTAAACACATCATATATGGTATTTGCTATAATGGCAATGCTCTCAGGTTTTGGAGGTGGAAATTTCTCTTCATCTATGAGCAACATAAGTTTTTTCTTTCCAAAAAAAATGCAAGGTTATGCACTAGGTATGAATGCCGGAATTGGAAATTTAGGTGTAGCCACCATGCAAAAACTAATTCCTTTTGCGGTTGGTTTTTCTTTGTTTGGTGTAGCAGGAACTTCTCTTGGTGTTGCAGGTGGAGGTCCGTTAGCAGGTGTTCAAAATGCAGGATGGGTTTGGGTTCCTTTACTTTTAGCTGCAGTTGTAGGTACTTTTTTCGGAATGAATAATGTAATTACAGGCACACCTAAATTACCATGTACAGCTCAAGGCATAGGAAAAACCTTATACATGGTTACACTTGGGCTTATTGCTTCAGCCATTGGTTCTTATTTGTTGGTAGGATTAAAAGTAAACATGTGGATAGTATTACCTGTAGTAATTGTATTGGCTGTATTGCTTATGAAGTATGCTACTCCAGGCGAAATAAAAGCCAACCTAAACAAACAATTTTCTATACTAAGCAGCAAGCATAACTGGATTATGACCGTTATTTACACCATGACTTTTGGTTCATTTATCGGCTTTTCAGCTGCTTTTCCTAAATTGTGTCAGGATATATTTGTTTATACGAATCCAGACGACCCTTCCTATATCAATCCAAATGCTCCCAACTTTATGTTATGGGCTTTTATTGGTCCAGCAATTGGTGCCTTAGTTCGCCCAGTTGGAGGGATTTTATCCGATAAATTTAATAGCGGAGCAAAAGTAACGATGGTAAGCACCTTATTGCAAGTTGTGGGAGCAATAGCAGTAGCATATTTTATCATCCAAGCTAGAGATGCTGCAACTCCCGAAACATATTGGTGGCCATTTTTTGCTTGTTTTATGTTGTTATTTTTGGCTACAGGAATAGGAAATGGCTCTACATTTAGAAGTATTCCATACATTTTTAATAAAGAACAAGCAGGTCCCGTTTTAGGATGGACAGCTGCTATTGCCGCTTATGGTGCTTTTATTATTCCAAAAGTTTTTGGCGAGCAAATTAAAGCTGGAACTCCAGAGTATGCACTTTATGGATTTACCGCTTATTATCTTATTTGTTTAGTATTAAACTGGTGGTATTATCAAGGACCAAAAAGAGAATTTGATAATCCATAAGGATAAAAATATCATAAAAGCACATTCATAATGGAAGTAAAATTAATGATATATCTCAGTCTTTTTTCTTTAATAAAATCCGTATTTTGTTGATAGAAATCTATAAAACATTATATATTATGAAATAAGCCATAAGTAAAAGTGCTCATCAACATCAATGAATATTTTACATGGCGGTTTCATATGACAATTAAAAAACAAATAAAATATACATATGAAAACAATTAAAAAATTACTACTAGGAATAGGATTTGTATTAAGTCTTCCTACGTTTGCTCAATTTACACTTGATGGTGAAATAAGACCAAGATTTGAATATAGAAATGGATTTAAAAATGTTTTGGACTCTTCGCAAAGCCACGCTGCTTTTGTTGATCAAAGAACAAGATTAAATTTTGGCTATAAAACAGATGGCTATATTTTCAAAATTACCGTTCAAGATATTCGTGTGTGGGGTAGCCAGCCACAAACAATAGGAACTGCTGCACAACAAAATAATAATGGAGCTTATATTGCTGTTCATGAGGCTTGGGCAGAAGCCTTAATTAATGAAAAATGGTCGCTAAAATTTGGTCGCCAAGAAATTGCTTATGATGACCATCGTATTTTTGGAGATTTAGGTTGGGCACAACAAGCTAGAGCTCATGATGCTGTTTTATTAAAATATAAAAACAAAAAAACTAAACTTGATTTTGGTGTAGCATACAACCAAGACAAAGCTTCTTTAACAGGAACAGAAGCTCAATTTGGATCTTACAAAGCCATGCAATATATGTGGTTAAACCATAAACTATCCGATAATTTTAATGCTAGTGTTCTCTTTTTAAATTTAGGTAAAGAACAATTAGATTACGATAGTTCAGGGGTTGCACCAGGGATAGGTACTGCTTACTATAAAGATAATTACAGTCAGACTGCAGGAACCAGATTGGTTTACAAAAAAGATAAATTCCAATTAGCTGGTGCTTTTTACTACCAAATGGGTGTTGATGGCAATAGAAATACTGTTTTCACTGATGTAGAAGGCGAATATAACAGAGAAATCCAGGCTATGAATGTTAGATTGGAAGTGAATTATAAAATGTCAGAAAAACTAGCCATACACGCAGGTTTTGAACACTTAAGTGGTCAAAGTCAAACTGATACTTCTTTTAGCTACAGAACGGTAAGTCATTCATTTACTCCTCATTTTGGTACTAACCACAAATTTAATGGCTACATGGATTACTTCTATGTTGGCAACCATATTAATTCTGTTGGTTTAAATGATGCTTTTTTTGGCTTAAAATACACGCATAAAAAGTTTTGGTTAGGAGCTGATGTCCACTATTTTTTAGCTGCCGAAGATGTACTAGACGGATACAAAATTCAATTAGACAATAACGCTGCAATAGCGGCAGGAACACCTCTATCTGAAATAGATCAACTACAAGCAATGGATAACTACTTAGGAACTGAAATAGACGTTACCTTTGGTTTTAAATTATCTAAAGGAGTTGATGTTAAAGGAGGGTATTCTGTTTTAATTAATACAGAAACCTTATCTTATTTAAAAGGAGTTACAGATGCTAATGGCAGAGGTATTGAAGGCACTCATAATGGATGGGGATGGTTAATGCTAACCATTAAACCAAAATTTATTACTGGAGAAGAAAAAAAAGAAACTCCAACAGTTAATTAAAAAAAGCTTACCTTATGACAAGCATCATAAACTAAAATAATTTTCATACTTACATTTGCTTTGTTTTAGAGTAAACGTAAATAGTTTTACAAAAACATGTAGTTTTTTAGTTAGGTTAAAAGGTCGCACACCTCTCTGGTTGCGGCCTTTTTGGTTACTCAAAGTATGATATTTATCATAAACATTTAGTTTGTTTAGAATTAAATTTGTAACATAAGCTTAAATAGCTTAGCATTAATTTAAAAAATGTTATAAGAACTATATTAACTTACTTAACATTATACATGAAAAAAAAATATCCCATAATATTCCTTATAATAGTTAGTATGTTATTGGCATGTGTAAAAAATTCTTACGACCCAATAAAACCGAGCACTTCTAGTATAGAACCAACTAATGAACACATAACATACAACAAAACCATTAAGCCTATATTAGAACAAAATTGTATTGCATGTCATCACCCACAAACATTAAACGTACTTCCTTTTTTAACCAATTACGAAGAAGTAAAATTTGAAGCCGAAAGTGGTACACTTGTTTCTACTATTTTTGATGCATACCCTAGATTAATGCCGCCATCAAAACCTCTT
This sequence comes from Vicingaceae bacterium, assembly GCA_032251145.1. Lineage (GTDB taxonomy): Bacteria > Bacteroidota > Bacteroidia > Flavobacteriales_E > Vicingaceae > BRH-c54. The sequence continues at coordinate 7,655 of JAVVER010000015.1, forward strand.
GAAACTAGTGAAAAGGAATTAATAACAAAATGGATAAACCTCTATTATCCTAAATAAAACTAAAACTTATGAAAAAAGTTATTCCAATACTGTTAATTATAATAATTGCTTTAAGTTGCAAAAAAGATAAAAACATTACACCTTTTCAACCAGATGAAGATATTTTTGGAGATTATAACCCTACTTTTATAACACCTCCATCTTTACCATATCTACCTCCAATGAAAAATCCTGAATTTAACAAGATGACTATTGAAGGTGTTGAGTTAGGGAAAAGTTTGTATTACGATAAAATACTAAGTACCAATGGTTTATCATGTTCTTCTTGTCATCTAAGAGAAGAATCCTATACTATTTCGGTATTAGGTCCTATAGGAACAGCAGTATTACCTCATGTTAATATCGGTTGGTATAACTTGTATGGTTGGACAGGTGGAGAAAAACACTTAGATGATGTAGCTTTAGCAGATTTAGCTGAGGGCAATCCTTTTTTAGAAGCAAATAATGACAGTATTTTAAATAGATTTAAAAGAAATACAGAATATCAAAAAAAATTTTGGAAAGCTTTTGGTATAAAGATAACAGAATTATCAACCCCAGAAAGACAAAAATACATCAGCTTTTCATTAGCACAATTTATGAGAACTATGGTTTCTGGAGATTCTAAATTTGATAAATACATGAGAGGTGAAATAGCTCTTACCCCTCAGGAAATGAATGGCTTTGTCGTTTATATGGATGATAATAGAGGTGATTGCTACCATTGCCACGGAAGTGCTGGGAACCCTCTTTGGACGGATGGAAACTTTTATAACAATGCTCTAAATAGTAATTTTGCTGGAATCGATCAAGGAAGATTTTTGGTTACTGGAAATACTGCAGATATGGGAAAATTTAGAGCTCCAACTTTAAGGAATATAGCTTTAACCGCACCTTATATGCATGATAATAGATTTGCTACACTAGATGAAGTAATAGATTTTTACAGTACAGGTCTCCAACAATCTCCCTATGTAGATCCTCTAATGAACCACATTAACCAAGGTGGTGCTCAATTATCATCATCAGACAAAACCGATTTAAAAGCTTTTTTACGCACCTTAACCGATTCTACATTTATTAATAATCCCGACTTTTACTAAGGAAACTACTCTTTTGATGATTTATATCATTTTTTAAACTGAAAATCAGCAGTAATTTTATCAAAAAAAAAATATTAATATGAATAGTATCATATATATTTAAATTGATAAAAACAGAAAAAAAATGAAGATAATAGACCATGAAACAGGAAAAAGGCTAAAAGAGTTAAAAACTTCTGACCCTGTAAAAGCAAATGCCGAGAAAGACGAAATTTCCATTGAAAGCGAACTTTCTCCAATGGATCCACCAGATGCTTATTCAACGCTTGCCCAGTTGAAAAATGAAGACACTCCTTTTAATGATGTATTGAATGTTTTTGTTGAAGAACACAAGGAACTATCTAAAATTATTGATGATTTTGAAAAAGCGTTAAGTGCTTTTAAAGAAGCTCAGTATGTAATTAATGATGATATAAACAGCAGCTTTAAACAGTTTTTTGATTTTTTCGACAACAATTTACTGCCTCACAACAGAAAAGAAGAAAAAATTCTTTTCCCTATTCTTAACAAAGCACTTTTAGCCAACAATGAACATGGCACAGGAGAAGAACCGATTACAGCCGTTGACCTTATGGAAGATGACCATATAAAGTTTATTCAACTTGGCTCGTTAACTTTTAACCTTTTAGGTTTAGCCCCTAGGTATAGAGATGTTCAAGCCAGAATGTTTACCTATGATGTAGCATACAACAATGCTAAAGAGCTGGTTGAATTGCTTAAGCTTCATATTTTTAGAGAAGACAATACCCTCTTTCCGCTTGCTCAGAAATTTTTAAGTACTGAAGAATTAAAAGCCATTCAGTTAGAATTGCATTAATTTTATCTAAAATTGAGTAATTTTCAATCAAAATAAAACACCCCTTATAAAAAAGGTAATTAGTAAAAAACATGAACCTAACATCTCAAATAAAAGATCAATTTGGTAGAGTTCACGACTACTTAAGAATCTCTCTTACAGAAAGATGTAATTTAAGATGTTTTTACTGCATGCCCGCAGAAGGTATTGAACTCTCTGAAAAATCTCATTTAATGAGTCATGAAGAAGTAATTGCCATTGCCAAAACTTTTGTAGAAATGGGGATAAAAAAAATTAGATTAACAGGTGGTGAGCCTCTAATTAAAAAAAATATTGAAAAAATTATTACTGAACTAACTCAACTTCCCATAAATTTAGGCATTACTACCAATGGAATTTTACTAGATAATTATTTTGAATTATTTAAAACATCAGGAGTTAAAGATGTAAATATTAGTTTAGATACGCTAGATAAAAAGAAGTTTGAAGAAATTACCAGAAGAGATTATTTTGATAGAGTTATCAATAACATCAACCTGTATGAGGCAAATGGTTTTAATGTAAAAATTAATAACGTAATTATTAAAGGAGTTAATGATAATGAAATACCCGACTTTATAGCCTTTACAAAAGATAAAAATGTTGCCATCCGGTTTATTGAGTTTATGCCTTTTGATGGAAATAAATGGAGTACCGAAAAAGTAATTACCTTAAACGAAATTTTATCAGCAGCCGAAGAAAAATATGGTTCTGAAAATATTATCAAACTAAAAAGCAAGAAAAACGGAACAGCTAAAAACTTTCAAATTAAAGGTTATAAAGGTTCTTTTGGAGTTATAAGCACTGTTTCTAATCCATTTTGCGATAGCTGCAACAGAATTAGGTTAACTGCTAACGGAAGAATAAAAAACTGTTTATTCTCTGCTTCTGAAACCAACCTACTTACTCCACTTAGAAATGGGGAGGATATTAAACCCATTATTATAGATGGCATTTACCACAAAAAAGCCGTAAGAGGCGGCATGACTTCCGACAAAGATTTTTCTGACCCAGAGAAAAATGCCAACAACAGAACCATGATAGCTATTGGAGGGTAATTAGAGTTTGTCCATAATGTTCGATTTCTTCGTTTTTCTCGACCTTCAAATCAGTCATTTACAAAAGTAAACTCTTGATTTTCAACCCATCGAAACCTCGAACTCGAACATTCTGACTCAAACTCTTGACATTATGGATAGACACTAATTAAAACGAGCCACATTTTGAAATGGATTTACTCCTTTCTTTCCCGTAACTATTAATGAAAACTCATACGCTCCTCTACCACTATTGTAGTTTGATAGCGATGAAGTTGTAGCATCATAACTCATTCTAAAAGTTATATTATCTTTTCTAAATCCTAAATTCATTATAAAAGCATCATCCAAACGATAAGCTAATCCATAGATAATATCATTCTCATCTTTTATTTTGTAAGTACCTAAAAAGCCCATATTAAGTTCTGTAGCTTTTGCTTGATACATATACAAGATATTAGGTGCAAGCGTAACCTTTTCACTCACAATAAATTTTGAACCAACATTAAAATTAAAACGCATTGGTAATTTACTTGCTGTAGAAGTTATAGACTCATTAGGTCGAGTAATATGGTAAATAGAAAAACCCACAAAAGGTTGATACCATTCTCCTTCTTCATTATACCTATAAAATATTCCAATATTTGCATCGAAATTAAGTTTACTATTACTGTTGAATACTTCTCCACTAGACATATTCTCATCTAAGGTGTTTGTAACCGAATTTAACTGACTTTCAAAAAGGTAGCTGTCGGGATTTACCGATTTATTTAATAACCCCATTTGCAATCCTGCTGTAAGTGTATGTGGAGATTGTGCATCTTCAATAATAAAATAAGAACCCGAAAGTAAAAAGTTAAATGAATTAAACCCTCCTATTCCCGAACGATTATTTAATAACAAAGCCCCCATTCCAAATCGATTGTGTCTCATATCATATCCTAACGAATAGGTTTTAAAAGGTTTTATTCCTAATGAATTCCATTGCGAACGGTGGGTTAAAAAAGCTTTATAATCTGCTTCATCATTCTTATCATACACAGCTGTTAGTGCCGGATTATAATACAATGTTAACACATCAAACTGCGACACATGAAAATCTTGAGCGTATAAGTTTGAGGTTTGAAGTTTAAAGTTCAAGATTAGCATTACAGCTATGATTAAAATTTTAGTTATGTTTTTCATCTATTCTGAGTTAATCGTTATTTGTTAATTCTTCTTCCATCTTTCAGTCTTTTTCGCTCCTCTACGTAGCCCCTCCTTCGGAGGGGTTGGGGAGGCTTTTCCTTATCTAATTATCGCTATCTCACCTTGTAAATTAATTTTTTCACTGGCAATGGTTACACCAGTAAACACATACACATAAGAACCTGAAGGTTGATTAGTTCCTTTAAAAGTGCCATCCCAACCATCTTGTTGCTTATCAGACATAAATATTTCTTGTCCCCACTCATTGTAAACCGTTAATTGATAAGATTCAAAAGGACCTCCTAATATACTGAACACATCATTGTTTCCATCTCCATTAGGCGAAAATGCTGTAGGAACAACCACAGGTTTTACATCATCTCCTATTATTTCAAAATCATACATTATCGTATCAACACATCCGGCTGAGTTTGTTGCTATCAGAGTAACTGTATATACTCCGTTTGCTCCATAACTATAATTTGGGTTAGAAAGTATTGAGGTATCCCCATTATTCCCAAAATCCCAGAAATAGGTTGTTGCATTTTGACTTTGATTCATAAAATCAATTACCTGATTAATATTAAACTGACCTCCCTGAGGAACAAAGTCTGCGATAGGAAGTGGACTAATTGTTAATGTTATGGTATCTGAAACCGCATCACATAAGCCATTGTTGGTAGTTGTTAATACCAATGTTACTGTTCCATTAACCATATCTCCCGCTGATGGAATATACTGAGCATTCAATGTAAAATTATCCGGGACAAAAGTTCCAGTACCATCGGTTGTCCATTCTCCACCACCTGCATTAGTAATACTTCCATTTAAAGATGCTGTTTCTCCTTCACAAATCGTGATATTATTTCCGGCATCAGCAATTGGAGCTGGATTAATAGTAATAACAATAGTATCAGCAGCTGGAACACATGAATTAACTGCATCTAAAATCAGCATAACAAAACCATTAGCAATATCTAAAGAATCTATTTGATAGCTTGCATTCAAATCGTTTGCTGATGGAGTAAATGTACCTGTTCCAGAACTTGACCATACTCCTGCCCCTGTTCCTCCAAAAACTTGTCCGTTAAGTTGTATAGAGTCATTGTTTGCACAAATAGTAGTATCGTTTCCTGCAAAAACAGTTGCTGAAGAAGAAAGGAATACTTCAACGGTATCATAAACAGCCAAGCATCCTCCGTTATTAGTACTTTCAAGAATTAAGATTACACTTCCATTAATTGAATCTTGTTGGCTAAATGTATAAGATGCATTTAGTGTTAAACTATCTGGAGAGAATATCCCTGTCCCCATAGTAGTCCATGCTCCAGTTGATGAACCACCAGTAACAGAACCATTTAAAGTTGTTGTTAATGTACTGTTACAAATTAAAATATCTGAACCGGCATCTACTGCAGGTGCTGGAGTTATGGTAAGAACAATAGAATCTACAGCAGCACTACAAAATCCATTTTGAGTAGTAGTTAAATAAATAGTTACAGTTCCATTGGCAATATCATTTGTTCCTGCATTATAGGTAACATTTGCACTAATGGTATCAGGAGTAAATAATCCATCTCCCAAAGTTGTCCAACTCATACCTCCTGCATTGGCTATACTTCCTGATAAATCAACTTGTGCATTGTTTGCACAAACAGAAGTATCAACTCCAGCATCCGCCAAAGGAGCTGGTAAAATTTCAACAGAATCTGTGTATGATGCAGCCGCACAACCACCAGCAGCAGCAATATCATTAGTTACAGCATAAACACCTGGAGTACTTGCTGATAAATTAATTTGACCTGTACTAGTATTTACGAAAACTAACCCTGCTGGTAAGGCACTAAATACTCCTGCACTCGAACTAGGAGGAAATGTTGGTGTTGGATTGCTTCCGTTTGTACAAAAAGGATCATTGTATGAGAAAGTTGCGTCAGGTGCATTAGTAATAGTAACTGTAAATGTTGCACTATCTGGGCATACTCCATTTGTAGTAAAAGTAACCGTATAAGTTCCTAATGTTGTTAACGCAACATCTATTTCACCTGTTAGTGAATCAACAAATACAAGCCCTGATGGTGTTGCACTAAACGAGCCTGTTGAACCACCTGTAATCGTAGGTATAGCATTGCCACCACTCACACAAAAAGTAGCAGATGAATAGCTAAAAGAAGGATCATCTAATGGTGTTACTGTAACTGTTACTGGTGTTCTGGTTGAACTTGTACATCCATTAACAGTAGTTTGCACATAATAAGTTGTAGTAGTACTTAAAACAGGTGTGGTAAAACTAGCTCCTGTATTTAGTAGTGTCCCACCACTTGAGGCACTATACCATTCATATGTTCCTCCGGGAGCAGTAGCAAGTAAGGTGGTGGATGTTCCTTCACAAATAGTATCATTACTTGCTGTTGGAGCTGAAGGTATAGGATTAATAGTAATTACAACTGTATCACTAACTGCCGAGCAAGGTCCTGCTGGGTCATCTGAAGTTAAAATTAACGTAACTGATGTTTCAGATGGATCTGGAGTATATGTAGCTGTTGGTGTAGCATTATTTGGAGAAAATGTTCCTAATCCTCCACTCCAAGTTCCTGATGTTGCACTTCCTCCTATTGAGCCAGAAAGTGGTGCATTATCTCCAAAACAAATACTCATATCAGTACCAGCATTAACTGTAGCAGAAATATCAATAGTAAAAGTTGTAGAATGAGTTGCCGAAGCACAACCACCTGATGCAGCTATAAAATTAGTAACGGTATATGTTCCCGGTGTAGATGCTGTCATATCAATTTCCCCTGTGGAAGTACTCACAAAAACTAACCCTGTCGGAGATGCACTAAACACACCAGCGCTTGCTCCCGGTGGAAATACAGGAGATTCGTTTGCTCCTCCCTGACAAACTGGAGTGGTATATGAAAAAGAAGCATCAAAACCATTTGTTATGGTTATAGACATAGATGAAGATGCAGGACAAGTACCATTAGTTGTGAAACTTACCGTATATGTTCCCAATGCACTTGCTCCCAAATTAATTTCTCCAGTAGCTGAATTTACAAAAACTAAACCTGCTGGTGTTGCTGAAAAAGTTCCTGTAGATCCTCCAGTAATGTTAGGAACAGGATTTGTCCCAGTAGCACAATATGTTCCAGACGAATAAGTAAACGATGGGTCATCTTCATTAAAAGTAATTATTACTGTATCTGATGCTGCTGTACAAACTCCTCCCGGACTATTGGTAGTAAGTATTAAAGATACTGAGCCTGTTAAATATTCTCCAGCAGTAGGGGTATAAGTTGCATTTAAAGTAGTATTATTCGGATTAAAAGTTCCTGCACCTCCAGACCAAGTTGCAGCTGTTGCACTTCCTCCAATAAATCCATTTAATGTAGCTAAATCACCTACACAAATAGTAGTGTCATTACCTGCATTTACTATTGCTGCCTCTTCTATTACAACTGTAGTTGAGTTTGAAGCTGAAGCACAACCTCCCGATGCTGCAATAAAATTAGTTACTGTATATGTCCCTGAAGCACTTGTTGATAAATCAACTTCTCCTGTGCTTGTATTAATAAAATTTAACCCTGCTGGAGATGCACTAAATACTCCTGAACTCGATCCAATAGGAAAAATAGGCAACGGATTCGTTGTAAACTGACAAAAAGGATCATTATATGAGAATGTTGCATCTGGTGCGGTAGTAATAGTTACCGATACAGATGAGGACATTGGACAAGTTCCATTAGTAGTATAAGTAACCGTATAGGTTCCTAAAGCACTTGAAGACAATGTAATTTCTCCTGTACTTGAGTTTAATGTTAACCCTGAAGGAGATGAAGAAAAAGTACCTCCTGATGTACCTGTAACTGTTGGAGTAGGGTCTGTTCCTGTTATACAGAATGTACCTGATGAATAAGAAAAAGAAGGATCATCATTTGAAATAACTGTTACTGTTACGGAAGTTCTAGGACTAGTACAACCTCCAACTGTAGTTTGTACATAGTAAGTAGTTGTAGTAGTTAAAACAGGTGTTGTGTATGTAGCTCCTGTATTTAATAATGTTCCTCCAGTAGGTGCATTATACCATCTATAAGTTGGTCCAGGTGCAGTGGCTGTTAATGTTGCTGTATTTCCTTCACAAATGGCAACTCCATTTACTGTAGGTGCTGCCGGTATTGGGTTTACAGTAACTGTAACAGTAGTCATAGCACTTGTACATCCATTTACAGTTGTTTGAACATAATAAGAGGTAGTAGTTGTTAATATTGGTGTAGTATAAGTAGCTCCTGTATTTACAAGATTTCCTCCAGAAGGTGCATCATACCATTCATAAGTTCCTCCTGGTGCAGTAGCTGTTAATGTTGCAGTATTTCCTTCACAAATAGTAGCATTGCCAACAATTGGAGCTGTAGGTATAGGGTTGACAACTACAATAACCATAGTTCGAGGACTTGGGCAGCCTAAAACTGTTGTTTGCACATAAAAAGTGTCCGTAGCAGTTAAAGCTGGAGTAGTATAACTTGCCCCTGTATTTAACAATGTTCCTCCTGTAGCCGCATCATACCACTCATAAGTTCCACCTGGTGCTGTAGCAGTAAGTATTGTTGATTCTCCAGCACAAATAGTATCCCCATTTACAGTTGGGGCTGCAGGAGTTGGATTAACAGTTACTGTTACCGTAGTTCTTGGTCCAGTACAACCATTTACTGTTGTTTGAACAAAATAAGAGGTAGTAGTTGTTAATACTGGTGTTGTAAAAGAAGCCCCTGTAAACAACAATGTTCCTCCAGTAGGTGCATTATACCATTCATAAGTTCCACCTGGTGCTGTGGCTGTTAATGTAGTTGAACTACCTTCACAAATAGTGGTATCATTTACAGTTGGAGCAGCCGGTAAAGGAATAATATTCACTGAAACAGTATCCGCAGCTGCAGAACATGCTCCTGTTGGATTATCTGTTGTTAAAATTAATGTAACTATTCCTGCTGATTGCTCTGCCGCACTTGGAGTATATGTAGCATTTAAGGTAGTAGCATTTGGAGCATAAGTTCCTGTACCTCCACTCCAAGTTCCTGTTGTTGCACCTCCTCCAATAGTTCCATTTAAACTTAATGTTGTTCCTGCACATATATCACTATATGTTCCAGCATTAACTGTTGCTGCTTCATCAATTGTAATTGTAAAATTAGCTGATGCTGAAGCACAACCTCCTGCTGCTGCAATAAAATTGGTAATAGTATATGTCCCAAATGTTGACGCAGCAGTATTAATTTCCCCAGTACTTGTGCTAACAAAAACCAATCCTACCGGAGAAGCACTAAACACACCTGCACTAGCTCCTGGTGGAAATGAAGGAAGCTCATTAGATCCACTTTGACAAATAGGAGTAGTATATGAAAAAGTAGCATCAGGAGCATTGGTTATAGTAACACTAACTGAACTACTATTAGGACAAGGCCCACTAGTTGTAAATGTTATTGTGTATGTATTTAAAGCACTTGCTGACACATCTATAGTTCCTGTTGATGAATTAATAACTAAGCCAGCTGGAGATGAAGTAAATGTACCTCCAAAACTTCCATTAATAGTTGGTGTTGGGTCTGTTCCTGTAATACAATATGTGCCAGATGAATAACTAAAAGAAGCATCATCAGTAGGTGTAACGGTAACAATTACCGCAGTTCTTGGCCCAGGACAACCATTAACGGTTGTTTGAACATAAAATGTATCTGTAGTAGTTAAAACAGGTGTTGTGTAGCTAGCTCCAGTACCTAACAATATTCCTCCTGTTAGTGCATTATACCATTCATACGTTCCTCCAGGAGCTGTAGCTGTTAATGTTGCTGAATTACCTTCACAAATTGTGGTTCCACTTGCAGTAGGTGCTGCTGGCAAAGGCTCTATTGTAACTGTTGTTGTTCCTGCTGAACCTGTACATCCCGAAACTGTTGCCGTTACTGAATAAACACCTGCTGCTGCAGATATAACTCCTGCTATTGATGGATTTTGTGTAGTAGATGTAAATCCATTTGGTCCTGTCCAATTATACGTTGCTCCTGTTATTGTACTTGCTGTTAAGTTTAATGTTGCTCCCTCACATACAGGACTATTACTCCCTGCGGTTGGGGCTGCTGGTATTGGATTTACTACAACTGTTGTTGTTCCTGCTGGACCTGTACATCCTGCTACTGTCGCTGTAACTGAATAGACACCTGCTGATGCTGCCGTAACTCCTGCAATAGATGGGTTTTGTGTAGTAGATGTAAATCCATTTGGTCCTGTCCAATTATACGTTGCTCCTGTTATTGTACTTGCTGTTAAGTTTAATGTTGCTCCCTCACATACAGGACTATTACTCCCTGCGGTTGGGGCTGCTGGTATTGGATTTACTACAACTGTTGTTGTTCCTGCTGGACCTGTACATCCAGATACTGTTGCTGTAACTGAATAAGTACCTGCTGCTGCAGATGTAACTCCAGAAATAGATGGATTTTGTGTAGTAGATGTAAATCCATTTGGTCCTGTCCAATTGTAGGTCGCTCCTGCTATACTGCTTGCTGTTAAATTCAATGTCGCTCCCTCACATACAGGACTATTACTCCCTGCTGTTGGTGCTGCTGGTATTGGATTTACTACAACTGTTGTTG
>JAVVER010000015.1:18603-41002 GCA_032251145.1 Vicingaceae bacterium
CTGTTAAATTCAATGTTGTCCCTTCACAAATAGGGCTATTACTCCCTGCTGTTGGGGCTGCTGGAGATGGTTCTATTGTTACAGTTGTTGTACCTGCTGGTCCTGTACATCCTGATACTGTTGCTGTAACTGAATAGGTACCTGCTGCGGCAGCTGTTACTCCTGCAATAGATGGGTTTTGTGTAGTAGATGTAAATCCATTTGGTCCTGTCCAATTATACGTTGCTCCTGCTATACTGCTTGCTGTTAAATTCAATGTTGTCCCTTCACAAATAGGGCTATTGCTCCCTGCTGTTGGGGCTGCTGGTATTGGATTTACCACCACTGTTGTTGTTGTATCATTACTTGTACAACCAGCTACAGTTATTGAAACGGTATAGATTCCTGAAGCAGCAATTGTTGCGGCAGGAATAGATGGATTTTGAGCTGTAGATGTAAATCCATTAGGCCCTGACCAATTATACGTAGCACCCGAAACCGTACTTGCCGTTAAGTTTAAAGTAGCTCCTTCACAAATAGGACTATTGCTATTTATATTTGGTGGACTTGGGGATGGTGCTGCTCCAACAACTATAGTATCTGTAGCTGCAGGACAATTAGTACTATCAGAAACAGATACTATATAAGTTCCCGGAACACTAACACTTATAGCACTTGTTGTTTGTCCTCCCGGGCTCCACAAATAGTTATAAGGAGAAGTTCCTCCTGTAATATTTGCTGTTAGTGTAATTGGATTACCAGAGCAAATAGTTGCTACGGCAGGATCAATGGCAACTTCTAAACCAGGTACTAAATTTACTCTAACGGTATCACAAGAAGTTCCTGAAGCACAACCTGTTGGAGTACCACACACTTGGTAATCAATAAAAGTAGGATATCCTACTTGTGGAGTAACATAAGTAGTATCACAAGCCGAAGTACAATTCAAATAAGAATTATAGGTTCCAGCAGCTCCAGGAGCTATAGAGTTCCATGTTATTGATGATTGAACCAAACCTTCTACATACAATTCTCCAACACAATTTGAATTTATTGTAATATCTGGAGCGGCTGAAAAAGTTCTAGATGAAGATATAGTATAAGTTGGCGAATCATTTCCAGATTTACAAAAAACAATACAGAAAGTAGTCATTCCAGTTACACAAAGTGGAGTCCCCAAAGATGTAGGTGGTCCACAGTTTACCTGATAAAAAGCTCCACCCGGAGGTGCAGGGTTTGCAACATTAAAACTTACTTCATTTGCTCCTGGATTTATAGTAACATCAAATCGAATACAGTTGGTACCTGTAGCTCCACAACACAAACCGCTTCGTGTACTTGTCAACGAAAATGTTGTATCTGGATTAGCTGATAAATTAACAGCAAAAGTTGTTGGAGATCCACAAGGTGTACATTGTGCATATATATTGTTTAAATTTAAAAGCCCTATAAAAAAAAATAGGAAAAAATAAAGAAAATATTTATTTATCATAATCTAGCCGTATAACTGTTTATATATTATTTTATAACTACACTTTTAATTTTAAAGGAAAATTACATTTTTATTGAATTAACAATTTATAAAAGCAACCTTTTAGCATTTAACAAAATTTAACAGCTACACTTACGATATAGTTAAAATATAGTTACAAAAATTTCAAATGACATATTTTCTGCTGTCAAAAGTCATATTTTACTAACACATATTATCCGAATATTGTTTTATATTTATTTTTATGCCATCATTTTTAAAACAATATTGCTCTCAAGAATGGATTGATTTTATAGAATTTCATAAATCAACTATAACTATCCCAAAAAACAATATCATTTTTCATAAAAATGACACAGTAAAAGGACTTTATATTATTGAACAAGGCAAAGTAAAAGTGTTTGATATTGAAAATACTGACAAGGAAAAGATATTTAGATTAGCTGGAAATGGTGAGATTTTAGGTCATAGAGGTTTAGGGGGGGATTGGAAATACCCAATTTCTGCAAAAACATACGAAGACTCTATTTTTAGCTTTATTCCAATATCAATTTTTAATATTGTTACTAAAACTAATCCTGAATTTACCTATCACTTAATGATGTTTTATGCAGAAGAACTCAGAAACTCAGAAACAAAAATTAATCACCTCCAAGTAAAAAACAGAATTGCTAGAGCAATTCTGTATAATAAAAATGTTTTTGGCACATCAAAAAATGACGCTTCTGTCATTGAATTTACAATTCCTCGTAAAGATTATGCTAGTATTGCAAACACTACTTACGAAAGTGTGATAAGAACCTTAAAAGAATTAAGTGATGAAAAAATAATTTCTACTAATGGAAAATCTATACAAATACTTAATTATGAAGCTCTAAACCTATTAGCTAAATAATACCTCCCCTTATTTTCATTTCTTACTTCACAAAGTAGATGTATGACAAAAATCATACAATATCATGATTCATATCATTTTCAATAAACTAAAACTGTAGGAATTTTATAGCGAATTAATAGATTGTACAAATTAAGTATGATTTAAATCAACTAAAAGAGTTTGCTATGAAATTAAAAACAGTATTTTTCACTTTATTAATTAGCGGTTCAACCACTATTTCAGCCCAAGATGGTGCATCGCTTTTTAAACAAAATTGTAGTGCTTGTCACTCAGTAGGAAAAGGTAAATTAGTAGGTCCGGATTTAGAAGGTTTACACTCCAAACGAACTGAAGATTGGATTATCAATTTTGTAAAAAATGCACAAGCTTTTGGAGAAAAAGATGCTGATGCAAAGGCAATTATCACAGAATATGGTTATCCAATGCCAAATCAAAATGTTAATGATGCTGAAATAAAAGCTATAATAAGTTACATCGCAAAAAACAGCTCTACTTCTACCACTTCTGTTGAAGAAGCAGAGCCCGTAGAGGAAATTGTCGCTGACCCAACATTAGACCCTGCCAATGCATCTGCAGATGATATAACAGCAGGTTTACATTTATTTGAAGGAAGCAAAAGACTCGAAAATGGCGGAGTATCATGTATAAGCTGCCACAATGTTCAACATAAAGACCTTATTGCCGGTGGTTTACTCGCTAAAGATTTAACAAAAGTTTATGAAAGATTGGGTGGAGCAGGACTAAACGGAATACTAAGCGCTCCTCCTTTTCCTGCAATGGCTTCTTCATACCAAAACCATCCTCTAACAGAAAAAGAAATATATCAGCTTTCTGCATTTTTTAATGATGCAGCAGTAAACAACATCTATCAACCACAAAGAGTATATAACGACCACCTGCTAATTTATGGTGGAGGAGTTGCCTTCTTGGTAATAGCTTCTATTATATTATTGGTATATATCGAACGAAAAAGAAAATGTGTGAAAGAAGACATTTACAAAAGACAAATTAAAGCTGCCACATCTAAAAATATTTATTAACACACGCCTCTCTTCTTTAAAAAAGTTAAGAGGTACTTAAAACAAAAAATTATGAGCTGGATAGAAGATATCATATCACCAAAAACCAGAAAATGGGAAGAATTTTATCGTAACAGATGGCAATATGACAAAGTGGTACGAAGTACTCACGGTGTTAACTGTACAGGTGGTTGCTCATGGGCAATACACGTAAAAGACGGTATAGTTGTATGGGAAATGCAACAAATAGATTACCCACAATTTAACAAAGAAGTTCCTCCTTATGAGCCAAGAGGTTGCCAAAGAGGCATCTCCTATTCATGGTACTTATACAGCCCTATTCGTGTTAAATACCCCATTATGCGAGGAGCATTATTAGATTTATTTAATGCAGAAAAAGAAGCTGCTGGAGGTGATTTGGTTAAAGCATGGGAAAACTTACAAAAAGACCCCGTAAAAAGAGCAAGATACCAAAGAGCAAGAGGCAAAGGTGGTTTTAGAAGAGTTAGATGGGATGAAGCGTTAGATTTAATTGCTGCTGCTAACATATATACGGTACAAAAATATGGCTCTGATAGAATCATTGGTTTTGCACCAATTCCTGCAAAAAGTATGTTGAGTTACGCCTCTGGTGCTAGATACCTACAATTAATGGGTGGTGTTAACTTAAGTTTCTACGATTGGTATTGTGATTTACCAAATGCTTATCCCGAAATTTGGGGAGAACAAACCGATGTGTGCGAAAGTGCCGACTGGTTCATCTCTAAATTTATTGTTTCAATGGGTGCAAATTTGGGAATGACAAGAACTCCGGATATTCACTTTTTCTCAGAAGCTCGTCACAATGGAACTAAAACAGTAGTAATGTCTCCTGATTTTAGTATGGTTACCAAACATGCCGATCAATGGATTCCTGTTCATGCTGGTTCTGATGGTGCTTTTTGGATGGCTGTTACTCACGTTATTTTACAAGAATATCACGTAAACAAAAAAACACCTTACTTTATTGATTATGTAAAAAGATATACCGATTGTCCTTTCTTAGTTCGTTTAAACAAAGATGGAGATAAATTAGTTCCAGGAAGAATGGTTAGAGCAAACGAATTAACACAATACAAAGATATTGATAATGGCGAATGGAAATTCTTAAATTTCGATACAAAAACCAATAAGTTGGTTGTGCCAATAGGTTCTATGGGACAGCGTTGGGATGGGAAAGACGGTAACTGGAATTTAAAATATGAAGATGATGTAACTGGAGCAGAATACGACCCAGAATTAACATTTATAGATAACCATGATGATGTTGCTCAAGTAGAATTTGTAGAATACGGATTAGATAAAAAAGCGATGAGAGGTGTTCCTGTTCGTTACATTACATTAGCATCTGGAGAAAAAGTGCCTGTTGCAACAATTTATGATTTAACCATGTCGCAATATGGTGTTGGTAGAGGTTTGGCTGGTGATTATCCAACATCTTATGATGATAAAGATCAAGCTTACACTCCTGCTTGGCAAGAAATTTTTACTGGAATTGGTAGAGATACCGTATTACAATTAGCACGTGAATGGGCTGATACTGCCGAAATTACTGAAGGCAAATGTATGGTTATTGTTGGAGCAGCTATTAATCACTGGTTTCATGGAAATTTAATGTACCGAGCTGCTATTATGGCTCAAATGCTTACCGGTTGTAATGGTAAAAATGGTGGGGGTATGAATCACTATGTTGGACAAGAAAAGTTGGCTCCAATGGATTCATGGTCAACCATTATGAGCTCTAAAGATTGGGGAACAATTCCAAGATTACAACAAGGACCCATTTGGCATTACATCAATTCTTCTCAATGGAGATATGATGGAAATCAAAAATATTATAACTCCGTTCCTGAAAATAAATTGGCACACACACATACTGCCGATTGGGCTGTAAAAGCGGTTCGTAACGGTTGGATGCCCTATTATCCTCAATACAACAAAAACAATTTCGAAATTGTTAAAGATGCTCAAAAAGCAGGTTTCACAACAGATGAGGATATGCGTAACTACATTGTTAAACAATTAGTTTCTGGAGAATTAAAACATGCGGTGGTTGAACCTGATGAAGAAATTAACTTCCCAAGAAACTGGTTTATTTGGAAAGGAAATGCCATTGGAACTTCTGCAAAAGGACATGAATACTTCTTAGACCATTATTTAGGAACACACACCAATAAAATTGCAGATGAAGTTGCTGGTGATATTGTTGAAGATATTACCTACAAAAAAGAAGGTGCAAGAGGTAAAATGGATTTAGTGATTGATATTAACTTCCGTATGGATACCTCAGCACTTTATTCTGATATTGTACTTCCTACCGCTTCTTGGTACGAAAAAGCAGATATCAACTCAACAGATATGCACTCGTTTATTCATCCATTATCAGCTGCAATTGATCCGGTTTGGGAATCAAGAACAGATTGGCAAATTTTTGAAGCATTAGCCGAAAGAGTAAGCGAAATGGCTCCTAAATATTTACCAGGTGTAATGAAAGATGTGGTAAACTCTCCGCTATCTCACGATTCTAAAGATGAAATTACTCAACCTCGTTTGCAAGATTGGAGCAAAGGCGAATGTGAAGCCATTCCAGGAAAAACAATGCACAAAATTGCTTTTGTTGAAAGAGACTATTCTAAAATCTATGACAAATTTATTTCGCTAGGAAATGGTGTTGCAAAAAATGGTTTAGGAGCTCATGGTAATCACTACAATTGTGAAGATGTATATGACGAAATGTTGGAAAACAGACAACACATTAGTAAATGGGATGATGGAACTGAATATCCATCCTTAAAAGACGATGTGGAAGCAATTAATGCTGTATTAAAATTATCAACTCTTACAAATGGTAAGTTAACCAAACGTGCCTACGAAATAATGGGTAAAAAAATAGGTATCAAAGAAGTTGAAAGATTAGGTGATGGTTATGAGCAAATTGAAATGGAATATAGAGATTTACAAGCTCAACCAAAACGTTACAATTCTTCACCACTTTGGTCGGGATTAATGCACGAAGGTAGAACTTACGCTGCCTACACCTACAACGTAGATATGTTAGTTCCTTGGAGAACATTAACTGGAAGACAACATTTTTACCTTGACCATGATGCTTATATTGCTTTTGGAGAGCATTTATCAACCTATAAACCATCTCCAACGCCTGAAGCTTATGGCGATTTAAGGGTAACAATTAATGATGGTAAAGCAAGAATGTTGAATTGTTTAACTCCTCACGGAAAATGGCACATTCACTCTACTTATGGCGACACACTAAGAATGTTAACCTTATCAAGAGGCGGAGAACCTTGTTGGTTAAGTGAGCAAGATGCTGAAGAGTTGGGAATTAAAGATAACGACCATGTAGAAGTTTATAATGACCACGGTACTTATGTAACTCGTGCATGTGTGAGCGCTCGTATCCCAAAAGGAGTATGTATTGTTTACCATGCTGTGGAAAGAACCTACAACATTGCCAAATCTCAAGAAAGAAGAGGTAAAAATGGCGAACCAAGACGTGGAGGAATGAACAACTCTTTTACCAGAGTTCACTTAAAACCAAACTTAATGTGTGGTGGTTACGGACAATTTTCTTACCACTTCAACTATTGGGGACCTGTAGGAGTTAACCGTGATACGCATGTATTAGTTCGTAAAATGACAAAAGTAGAATACTAAAAGCCCATCTTAACCTCCCCTTCGGGGAGGTGTTAGAGGCATGATAAAAAGTATGAACGAAAAATGATAATAAACTAAGCACCAAATCCCTCCCCTTCGGGGAGGTTAGGAGGGGCTTTAAAAATAAAAGTTATGAATATAAGATCTCAAATAGCAATGGTTTTCCACCTCGACAAATGTATCGGTTGTCATACTTGTTCTGTAGCATGTAAAAACATCTGGACAGACCGTAAAGGAGCTGAATACATGTGGTGGAACAACGTAGAAACTAAACCCGGAACAGGTTATCCAACCAAATGGGAAGACCAAGATATTTATCAGGGAGGTTGGAAAAAAGATGGTGATAGTGTATCGTTAAAAGGTGCCGGGAAATTGAAAGGACTGAAAAACATTTTTCACAATCCTAATATGCCGGTATTAGATGATTACTATGAACCATGGGCATATCGTTATCAAGATTTGTTTGATGCTCCTGAAGGCGATGACCAACCAATTGGTAGAGCAGTTTCATTAATTACCGGAGAACCAATAGAAATTCAATCTGGACCAAACTGGGACGATGATTTATCTGGAACGCCCGATTATGCTCGTCAGGATGTTAACTTCAAACATTTAAGTCAAGCCGAACAAGAAGCCATGTTCCAATTGGAAAAAATGACTTTTCACTACTTACCAAGAATCTGTAACCACTGTTTAAATCCTGCCTGTGTGGCATCTTGCCCATCAGGAGCTTTATACAAAAGAGGTGAGGATGGCGTAGTGCTTATCAACCAAGAGAGATGTAGAGCTTGGAGAATGTGTGTAACTGCTTGTCCTTACAAAAAATCATATTACAACTGGAATACTGGAAAATCTGAGAAATGCGTACTTTGTTATCCACGTTTAGAATCAGGACAACCACCGGCTTGTATGCACTCATGTGTAGGAAGAATTCGTTATTTAGGAGTTATGTTATATGATGCGGATAGAATACAAGCTGTTGCTTCATGTGATGAATCAGAAATAGTGGAAAGACACATGGATATTTATCTAAACCCAAATGATCCTGCAGTAATTAAAGCAGCTAGAGAAAACGGTATTGCAGACTCAACCATTAAAGCAGCTCAAAACTCACCTGTCTATAAATTTGTAAAAGAATGGAAAATAGCACTTCCACTCCACCCTGAATTCAGAACATTACCTAATTTATTTTACGTACCACCATTGTTACCGGCAATGGCTTCTGTAAGTGCCGATGGAACTTATGATACAGTTTCTGAACACTTATTAGCTGGAGTAGAAAAATTAAGAGTGCCTATTCGTTATTTATCTTCTTTATTTACAGCAGGAAATGACGACAAAGTAATTGATGTTTTCAAAAAACTACATGCGGTTAGAGTTTCTAGAAGAGATACTACTGTTAAAGATGTAACTGATAAACAATTAAACACAGTTATGAATGAAGCCAATATGGATGTACATACTGCAAATGCAATATTCAGATTAACCTCTTTAGCAACATTTGAAGAACGTTTTGTAATTCCTGCTGCTCACCGTGAAGAAGCCATAGAAATGCTTGAAAACACAGGTGATTACAAAGGAAGTACTGGATTTGGATTTAAAGAAAAACCAGCAAGGGGATTATAACAAGGAAGCATGCTCCCTTGTCAATTAGAGATTAGGAATTATGAAACGAGCCATGTTAAAAATTTCAACACACAAAAAAATGTTTATTGGCGACTTACATCTGACCAATAAAAACAATAAAAATGAACAGATGAAAAACTTAGAACATTATAATTTACTTTCAGAACTTTTCATCTATCCTAAAGCGGATATTTTTGAAACAGTTATTGAAATTCAAGATTTTTTAAATAAAAATTATTCCGAAGCTGGAAAAGAATTTGTTCGTTTTTCAGAATTTATTGCTAATTCCACTTTTTATCAGATTGAGGAAATTTTTCAAAAAACATTTCATATTCAAGCTATCTGTTTTTTAGATTTAGGCTATGTGATTTTTGCAGAAGACTACAAAAGAGGTGAGTTTTTAGTAAATATGAAAGCAGAACAAGAAAAATACAACAACCATTGCGGACACGAATTAGCGGATAATTTACCTTATGTTATGAGATTATTGCCTCTACACAAAGATGAAAAATTTATTAATGAATTAATGGTAATGGTAATGATTCCTGCATTAGAAAAAATGTTGTCTGAATTTGATGCAACTAAAACGCAAATTAGAGAAAAGGTAATGAATAAAAAGCAAAAAGTGGTAATTATGGAAGGAATTAAAGATGGAAACATTTATAAAAATGCCATAAGTTCGTTAATTATGGTTTGTAAAAAAGACTTTGAAGATGTAGTGTATGAAAAACAAGTAGAAATTATTCCTGCTTATGCAAAAGCTTTTTTACATAGCGATTGCGGAGATGGATGTACTGCAACTGTTCCAACACCTGAAGAAATTAAAAGAAGATCAAGAGAAATTTTGAATTAGAGATTGAAGATTTTCGAGAACAAAAAATTAGATATTTTTAAAAAAAACAATTAAAAATTATATTAACTAAAGCAATCTGTAATCTGCAATCTGCAATTTATAATTTGCTATCAAAACTTAAAACTATGTTAGATTATTTATTATTCGGAGCCTTACCTTATGTTGCACTAGCAGTGTTTTTAATAGGTTCAATTTATCGCTACATGAAAAAAGGATTTCAAGTATCTTCACTATCATCTCAATTTTTAGAGGGAAGACAATTATTTTTTGGTAGCCAGTTTTTTCACTGGGGAATCGTAATGTTATTTCTTGGTCACTTAATCGGATTCTTAGTTCCTAGTGCTGTTATGGCTTGGAATGGATCTTCAGTTCGTTTGCTAATTCTTGAGTTTTCTGCTTTTGGATTTGCAATTTCTGCATTAATTGGTTTATTACTTTTAATTAAAAGAAGAGCAACAACAAAAAGAATTCAAATGGTCTCTAATTACATGGATTATGTAGTTTATTTAGTCTTATTTGTGCAAATTGTAAGCGGAATATTAATGGCATATTATGGCAGATGGGGTTCCAACTGGTTTGCATCAGTAATGACACCTTATTTACGTTCAGTATTTGCCTTTAATCCAAATGTAGATTTAATTGCACAACTTTCCACAAGTAATGCCATGGCTTTGTTGATGATAAAAACACACATCGCTTCAGCTTTCTTAATCATAGGAATAATTCCTTTTACTCGATTTGTTCACTTTTTGGTAGCTCCTTTCGATTATATTTGGAGAAAATACCAATTGGTTATTTGGAATTGGAATCATAAAGAAATCAGAACTTCCAGAAATTATTTCCCAGGAAAAAGTAGAGATTTTAAGAATAATTGATTTAACTGCCTATTGTTGTTCATTAGCCCTAATCATTTAGTTGATTAGGGTTTTTTGTGCAATAATGATACAACAACCCAAGAAGTTTGGAGTTGAACTATTGAATTTTTATCCAAATATGAAACAGATAATAAAGTACTTATTTTAAAAATTATTAATTACTAATCAATAGGTTAACCCTAAATTTTATTTGTTTAAAAGAAAAATAGTATTATATTTGTTTGTGCTTTATTAAATTCCTATATCTCTATATGTAAATAATTTAATTATAAATATCACTTTAAACCCTTACTACTATGAAAAAACTTACTCTTTTTTTAGCCCTCTCTATAAGCTTAACAGCTTTAAACGCACAACAAACTTGTATTACAGCTACAAATCTTACAACAGCTTCTAGTTGTAATTACTCATCTCACACAACAACAGGAACAGATTATTGGTTAAAATTTACAGCTACAAGCCCAACGGTAAACATTTCATTGGTTACTGTTAAGTTTGATTTAAATGCTACCCATATTCATAATTTAGCATTGTATTCTGGTAGTTGTAGCAACCCTATTTTAGTTGCAGATGATGAGTTACCTTTTGTTGAGGATGCTAAAGAATTAGCCATTGATTTAAACGCATCTGGTTTAGTAGTAGGGCAAAGTTATTACTTAAAAGCAACGAGGTTGGCAACTCATAAAACTTGCGATAAAGGAACCTGTACCGCCAACGGATCAACAAATCCGACCGTTTTTGATATTTGTGTGCAAGATATAGATGTAATAATTCCACTTGATTTTGGATTAGAACCACCTCAGATAAGCCATGCTTACACCACTAACAGAGGACAGCTAGTTGACATTAGTGGAAATCTTCTTCCTGAAATTAAACTTTACACTATTAATGCTAATCCACAAGTGTATGTAGCGAACGATAAACTCCATTATGTTTTCTCAAAAACAGATACCTCTGCTTCAACCTCCGATACCCTACACCGAGTTGATATGAGCTTGGTAGGAACGTTGCCTACAAAAGTGTTTAAAACCGAACAAACATCAGATTTAACAAATTATTATCTAGGACATATTCCGCAAGGTGTAACAAATAATAAGTCTTACTCAAGAGCCGTTTGTAATGAAATCTATCCTAATATTGATGTTCAATATTACAGCAATAGTGAAGGAATAAAACAGTATTTTATTGTAAAACAGGGTGGAAATGCCAATGACATTATACTTAAATTTGATGGAGCAAATGCAGTTAATGTAACACCAAACGGAGGCTTAGAAATTGTTTCAAGTATTGGTACATTAGATTTTGAACCACCTCACGCTTATCAGGTGAACAATGGCAACAATATAGTTCCTATGCCTTGGCAGGCTAAATTTATACAACTTTCTGCTACTACCGTAAAATTTGACATTCGCAATTATCCTGAAAATATGCCGCTTTTTATTCAGGTGGATAGAGGACACCGATTAATAACTCCAACTCCTGCAACAGGAATGTGTTGGAGTACTTATTTTGGCGGTATGGAGGGAGAAATTTCTTATGGTATTACCAACGACAACCTACAAAATACCTTTATTACAGGAAATACGTCAAGTATTAATTTCCCCGAAAATGTAGGACAAGTACTCTTTGTTTTAGGTGGTAATATGCCTTTTATAACTAAGTTTTCTGATTTAAATGAATTAAAATGGAGTACTTTTTACGGAGGGTCAGACAATCAAACGGCTTATGACATTAAAACTAACAGTAATAATGAAGTTTATGTAGTTGGACATACCGCTTCATCAGATTTTCCACTTGTTCCTGTTACAGGGAAATATTTTGATGGTACATTGGGTAGTATTTCTGGAGATGGTTTTATTGCTAAATTTGATAATAATAATGGTTTTGCTACTTGGTCAACTTATTTTGGAGGAAATGGTTTTGACCAAATTTTTGGTGTAGCTATTGATAATAATAATGCTGTTTATATTACAGGGCGAACATCAAGCACCCTTAATTTTCCTCTATTAAACTTAGCAGGGGCATACAACCAAGTGTTTAATGGTACTACAAGTACTAGTGAAGGGTTTATTACAAAATTTAACAACAATGATGCATTAATCTGGAGTACTTATATTGGAGGTAGTTCAAATGAAAATATGAATAGCATAGCTATTGATGCTAACAATAATGTGTTATTAAGCGGAGAGACTTTTAGTACTGATTTTCCTACAGTAAACCCTTTTGGTGGTGCTTTTATCGATAATACCTTAGGAGGTAATCAAGACCAAAATTTGTTAAAATTCTCTCCAACAGGTCAATTAATATGGAGTACTTATATTGGTGGTTCAGATGATGAATTTACTTTTCTAGGTTCATCCAATAGAATTGCTTTTGATAATGCTAATAATATTTATTTAGTGGGAACAACCACAAGTACTGATTTTCCTGTTTTTCAATCCACTGGATTTTTTGATGGTTTACCAGCAACCTCATGGAATGGCTACATTATGAAGTTTGCTCAAACCAATCTAAGTCGTCTATGGAGTTCTTACATTAGTGGTTCAGGTCCAATTTCTTTATCCACAATTGTTACAGATAAAATCAATAATAATGTTTATATTGCGGGAACTAATTCTGATAACAACATTCCATTAGTACAACAACCAAATATCTATTTTCAAAATACACTTTCGGGTCAAGGTTCTCCTTTTCAACAAGATGCCTGTTTATTCGGGTTCAATGACAATAACGATATGCTATTAGGCACGTATTTTGGAGGTTACCAGCAAGCGTCCGAAGGTGAATTTATTATGGATATGTCTATTACCAATCAAAAATTATATTTTACGGGATTTACTTCTGCCCAAAGTCAGTCGCTACAAGATCCTTTTCCATTATTCGACTCTGGCTTTCCTGCTTATTATGATGATACCTATAATGGTGGCTTCAAGGATGTTTTTGTTTCTGAGATTTGTGTGGATTTAGTTACTGCGATTGATGATATAATAGATAAAGAACGTAACTTTTATCTATGAAGTTGTTTAAAGTCCCCTCTATAAATTAAAAAATGTTTCTTTTTTTGCACTACATTGTTATTTCCTCCAACCATAGCTATGGCTATGCTTGTCAAAAATGCCTCGTATTACAAAAAAATAATTCATTTTCATGGTTATATTTGGACTTTAAACAACTTCTATATCCCAATCCAACTACTAATAATATTTTCATTCATTTTACGGCACAAGGCAACAAACAAATTATTATTTACAGCATAGAGGGTAAACAAGTAGCTACTTATTTCTCTGATAACAATGAAATAACTATTGATATTCGTTCCTTTGCTGAAGGCACTTACATAGTTAAAGTGATTACTGAAAAAGAAGTGCAAACCGCTAAATTTATAAAACAATGAAAAAGTTGTTATTTATCATATTATTGTTTTGCTTTTTCAACAACGCTTCAAAATCTTATGCACAAGGGTTTGTTTCGGTAGGATTAACGATGCAAATACCTAATGTTGGAGTTTACGTGGATAGTGTTAACAATAATTTATATGTGTATGGATGGATGTTAGACTCTGTTAACACTTGGCAGAAAATACACATGCTAAGGTACAATGGTATTCAGTGGGATACTTTAAGAGGTTTTAATGGTCAAGTACTTGATGTAGAAATTTACAAAGACACGTTATATGCTTGTGGTGTTTTTACCGCTGTTAATGGTGATACTACCATAAAATACATTGCCAAATACAACGGTACCAACTGGGAAAGCATGGGGAATTTTAACCAACTTGTTGACCGCCTTAAAGTAACTAATGATACTTTGTTTGCTTTAGGTTGGTTTCAAGAAATAGATGGTGATTCCATTAATTCCGTTGCAAAGTGGAACGGAACACAATGGGTTAGTTTGTTTGATTTTCCAAAAATGGATTCTCCTCCAAATATGGCAAGAGATATTGAATTTTACAACAATAATTATTATGTTGGTGGTAATTTTACTGATTTTGGGAAAGGAATAAGAGACCTAGTAGTTTACAAAAACGGAAGTTGGCAAAAAGTGGGGCAGGGTTTGGTGGGAGGCAACACTACGGTAAATGTGTTGCAAGTGTATAAAAATGAATTGTATTTTTCGGGCATGATAGATGAAAGTGCTGGTAATGTGGGGCATACCATTCTAAAATGGAACGACACTACGTTAAGCAAAGTAGGAAATGGCTTACAAAATGGGAATAACCAAAACAGCGGTTTCCCACAAGCGTGGGATTTAACAGTGTATAATGGTTATTTGTATGCTTCAGGTACATTTTCTTTTGCTAACCATATTCCTGCACAAGGGTTGGCAAGATGGGATGGTACACAATGGTGCGGTTATGCTACCGATACCATCAACCCACAAATAACAGGTAAAGGCGTAGAATTTTTTCAAGATACGATGTATTGGGCTACTAACATAGATACTATTAATGGTGTTTTTGTAAATAAACTGCTCAAATATACAGGTGGTAATACTACGGCTATATGTAGTACCATTGTAGGAATAAACAAATTTCAACAAACAA
Source organism: Vicingaceae bacterium (assembly GCA_032251145.1). Lineage (GTDB taxonomy): Bacteria > Bacteroidota > Bacteroidia > Flavobacteriales_E > Vicingaceae > BRH-c54. The sequence goes on from JAVVER010000015.1 coordinate 33,603, forward strand.
ACTCACTTACACTATACCCTAATCCAACCAACAACAGCATTACAATAAAGCTAAAAGATGAATTTTATAACAAAGATATTTCTATCGAAATATATGATATAATAAGTCAGTTATCTTATTCTAACATCATAAAAAAACATGGCAATAATCACTTAACCATAAATGTAACTCATCTTCCAAAAGGAATTTATTTAATTAAACTTCAAATGGAAGGGGAAAATTATTCTGCTAAGTTTGTTAAACAATGAAACCACTACCAAAATTTATTTTACTTATAACCTCAATAGCATTTTTCACGACAACTTCTTGCAGAAAAGATAACAATTGTTACGAAGATAAGTTATATGAACAGCACAAAAATGATATCTGTACAATGGATTGTCCAGGTGTAATAGGTTGTGACGGAAAAACATATTGTAACGAATGCGAAGCAAATAGAAAAGGAATAAGTGTTAAATAATGAAACAAAATTAACTCTTCCATGAAAAATGAATTATGCTAAAATTGTACTATCTTTAAACTTTTACATTATTTGCTTAACAACTTATAGTCAGCATACTGTTGGTGTAAACCTAGCTGGAGGTTGGAGTAAAATTTCAACAGAAATTAACTCATCAAATCTAACTCAAGATTATACATTTATGCCTTCCTATCAAGGTGGGTTATCCTATAACTTTCATTTTAATAATAAATCTATCATTGGAGCAGAATTGTTGTTTTCAAAAATTAGAGGACAAGAACATTCTAAATCACCAACAACAGACGAGTTTGGAAATCCTACAGGTCAGCTTATTATTGGTAATGTAGATAGACATATTTCTTATTTAAGTATTCCTGTTTATTATGGATTGAACTACAAAAAACTTACTGTAAATATTGGTGTGCAGACTTCCTTTGTAATTTCTAGTAGTGATTTAGCAACAACATCAGCCCCAGATGGTAATGGAAATATGCTATATTTTGAAACTAAATCAGATAAAATGCCCATCAAAAATTTTGATTTTGGAGCAAGAGCAGGCTTATCGTTTTCTTTGACTAATAATATTACGATAGAATCTTTTTACTACTATGGTCTGTTAAACATACATGAAGGTAATACTCGAATTTGGAAATGGTCAATTCAACAATTGGCTGTTGGGATCAAATACAATTTCATCAACCATAAAAACTGAAATCTATGAAATAAATCATATACCATCTGCTACCAAAATGGTACTTTAGCTTAAATTTATAACCCATGAATTTATTTGAGATAGATTACATCTGGATTTTTCTTCTAATTCTACCTGTAGTGGCATTTATGTACGCAGCTGTAGGACACGGTGGAGCAAGCGGCTATTTAGCATTAATGGCTTTATTTAGCTTTGCTCCCGAAACTATGAAACCTACTGCCTTACTACTAAATTTATTTGTTGCAGCTATCTCTTTTTTTCATTATGCTAAATCAGGATACTTTAATAAAAAACTGTTTTTGTCGTTTGCTATTGCTTCTATTCCATTAGCATTTGTAGGTGGTTTAATAGAAGTTGATGCATCTATTTATAAAAAGGTGTTGGCGGTTTTACTAATTTTTGCCATTCTAAAAATGTTCAATGTTTTTGGTAAAGAAAGTGATACCATTAAAGATGTAAAAGTATGGCAAGGATTAAGTGTCGGAGGAATTATTGGCTTTTTCTCAGGATTAATTGGTATTGGCGGAGGTATCATTCTTAGTCCGGTAATTTTACTAATGAAATGGGGGAAAATGAAAGAAGCCGCTGCCGTTTCCGCTTTATTTATTTGGGTTAACTCTGCTGCAGCAATGGGCGGACAATTAAGCAGCGGAGTAAAAATAGATGCTCAAGCCTTTTTATTGGTTGGCATTGCTGTAATTGGTGGTTTTTTAGGCGGCTATTTAGGAAGTAAAAAATTCAATAATAAAGGATTAAGATATATGTTAGCGGTTGTACTTTTTATTGCCTGTTTAAAATTATTTTTCACTTAGAAGTTGTTTTATAATTGAATAATTCAGGCTTAAAAGTTATCATACACATACTCCATAATGCTATATTATCACTATCTCCACCTTTTAAAGTTTCCATACTTTTTTCTGCTAGTAAGTATGAAAACCCGACATCAAGCGTGGTGTATTCATTAAACTTATATTTAAAAGAAAAATCATTTTCAAACCCTAAATAAGAATCAATTACATCGCCTTTTGTATCAACCACCTTATTTTGAGTGTAAAATAAATGTCCGTCAACACGAATCGAAAGTTTTTTGTTTAGTTGATAATTTAAAAATAAATATGGATTAACCAATCCGCCATTTTTTACATCTTTAGGAAAAGAAGTAAAATAATCCATATTACCCATAAAACGGTGTGCAACGCCAAACAAAGAAACAAACGAATTATAAATGTTATCAGGATTTTGTGCATCATCGCCACTCTGAATTTCGGCACCAAGCGTAGAAGTTAGTTTGCCAAACCATTTATATTTTATTTCGGGCTGCACATAAAAAGCATCAATTTCAGCACCACTCACATCGTTTCCATATTGGTAATAAGCAGCTGTTGTAAAAACAAAATCGTTTTTGATAAAAGTTAACCTACCACCGCTTGTAGCTCGTAAGTAAAGCACATCTGGATTTGTTTTATGCTCATATCCATCAACAACATTAATAGTCATTAACTGAATATTTTTAGTAAGTTTATAAGTTAAATGATGAAATGCCATTACTTTATAATTGTTTGTAGGAGATGTGAAATCTGTTTCAAACACGTTTTCTTTGGCTTGGCTAAAAGCTCCCATTACGTCTGTTGAAAGTTTTTCGGAATTATAAAATAAACGCACACCTTCATGAGCTCTACTGAATTGCGACCAATTTGCTGGAGAAAACAACCTGTTATTATCAATGTCTAATTTTTGACGACCAATACGAACTGAAAAATTTTCGTTTAACGATGGTTCAACATAAGCTTCGAAAATTCCTAAATTGCTTCCCTTTGAGAATTGCCCTTCAGCTCCCCAAACACGAACATCTTGAATGGAGGTGTGAAAAATAAATCCTTTGCTTTGATACGTAAACAACAACCGTGAGCGGTTCGATACAAAAAAGGCTGGGCTTGTGGTATCGTTGGGCAATATTCTATACCCATCTCTAAATTCGGCACGTGGACGAAAATCTAATCCTACAATAAAAGATTTATTTTGTATATTTTCTTTTTCGTTAAAATCCGCTGTAACAGCAATTGAATCCGCCTCCCGCTGTGTAATAATTCCTTTTTGGATTAATATGTCCGTTAGATTAACGGGGGGTTGAGCCAATAAGTTTATCGAAATGCCGACAAATATTACTGTTACTAATTTTTTTGATAAATTCATTTTATTATGTTCTTATTTATGTTTTAAAAAACAATGCAAATAAAAAATACAAAGTATGTATAAAGTGTGATTTTCATCACCTTATAAAATATTTATAAAGTAACTATTTCTCGCTATAAACAATACAACTGCCTTTTAGCAATGCTTTGGAAAGATTGTATTTTTTATCTTCATCAAGCATATTAAAATCACGACTCATTAAACCAAACCCTTCATCGTAACCAATTAAGGCTGTTGCTGCAAAATTAATGGTTTCTAAAGTTAGTTCTCTCAAATGAATACAGCCTTCGCTTCCGCCAATTCGTTCGGAAATTTTTCGGGTAACTCCACGCTCAATTTTAATTCCTATCAATAACTTGGCTTTTAATCCAACCAAAGGACAAGCCCCATGTGGATGATTAGCAAATTCGCATTTAGCATGAACAATTGTTTTTGTTTCTGGGTCAATATGAAGGTTTAACCGTATTAAATGATAAGGATCGAGAAAAGTAGCTTCCAACATTAAATTGCCGTTTTCTAATTCAAAGGCTTCAATACCAATGTCACGTTTTGAAACCAATCGTTTTACTGGTATTCGTTCTCCTGCAGGAATATAATCTTTACTCATAATGCTATATTTTAAATAGATTAGAATTTAACTTTAATGTAAAATACATCAATTAAAGCTAAGCTATCAATGATTTTTATCACTTCTAGCTTAGCTTGTCATCTTTAAAAAATCAGTAAGTGCATAAATTACATTATTAAAAACAAACTCAATAAATGGGGCTTTGTTATGCTTTGTTTGAGCAATTTCTAATGTTTCATAATAATGCAAACGACTGTCTTTTTCGCTACTAATATTGGCGATAGGATAACCGGCTTGCAACAAAACTAAATTCATTACCAAGCGTGCTGTTCTTCCATTTCCATCAATAAAAGGATGAATTGTAACTAATCTTTCGTGCATTTCTGCTGCCAAAACAATAGGGTGCATTCTTGCTTTATTTTCATTGTAAAACAAAAAATAATCTTCCATTAATTTCGATAACAAATAAGGCTCTGGTGGAAAATGCTTACTCCCTGAAATTCTCACATTAACATCACGGTATTTTCCAGCATTTTCTTTATCTATACCTCTCAAAATTAACCCATGAATTTGTTTTACTAAATATTCATTTAATGGAGCCGCATTGTTTACCAATTCAAAAAGCATATCAATAGCTTCGGCATGATTTACTGTTTCAAAATGTTCTCTAACAGATTTGCCACTAATTGTCAACCCTTTTTCAATGACTAAAGCAGTTTCTTTGAGGGTCATGGTGTTTCCCTCAATTCTGTTACTATCATAAGTATATTCTACTTTATAGTAATCCATTAACTTAGCTAAATGAGCTTTAGATAATGGTCTTTTTTGGTCTAGCTGAGTTTTAAGTGCATCCGCCTGTTTAATTAAAGTATTATTATTAAACGATTTAGATTTGTAAGCCACCCTACTCTCTGCCAATTGCAGGGCTTCTAAGCCATATTCTTCATCTTTAATTTCTTGATAAATTTTTTCGCTTAGCCATTGCAAAACAAGTTTTTTCGCATCTATACCATAATAATTAGCAATGGTTTCTAATTGATTTTTAGATGGCATTCTACTTCCACTTTCGTACCTACTAAATAAGGTATAATCAATACCTAGTGCCTCTGAAACTTCTTTCAAAGAAAGGTTTTTACGCAACCTAGCATCTTTCAATAATTTAGCAATTGTGTACATCTTCATCTATTTATTTTACAAAAATAGTCATATTTATATATATATTGACAAATATTGTCAAATTTGTTCAAAAAACTAATGACATTTATCATAATTAAATCAATTGTAAAAGTCTAACTTTGTTGACAGATGTTACAAAAACATACATATTACATGCTTTCTCGCATAAAAGCTCCTGCTTGTTATAAGAACATTAAGCAGCGAGATTCTTTATATTTCTAAGGGAATTCCACTATTTTATTATAAAAAATTTATTTCAATCATTACGGCTGAAGATTTTCGGCTGTACGTTAAAATCAAAAAACAGATGAAACACAAAACCATTATAGAACCTTTTAAAATTAAGTCGGTAGAACCAATTTACATGTCCACCGAAGAAGAAAGAAAGGTATTTTTAAAAAAAGCACATTACAACACATTTTTACTCCAATCGGAACAAGTAATTATAGATTTCCTTACTGATAGCGGCACCTCAGCAATGAGTGCCGAACAGTGGGCAGGAATTATGCGTGGCGATGAATCTTATGCAGGTTCTAAATCGTGGGAACGCATGGAACGTGCTGTAAAACATCTTACAGGTATGGAGTTTATACTTCCAACACACCAAGGCAGAGCTGCCGAGAGAATTATTTACGGTTATTTAGGAGGAAAAGGCAAAACATTTATAAGTAATACGCACTTTGATACCACCAGAGCCAACATAGAATTTTCAGGAGCTGAAGCAATAGACATTGTAATTGACGAGGCGCATGATCCAGCTTTAATTCATCCTTTTAAAGGAAACATGAATACCGAAAAATTAGAAAAACTAATTGTAGAAAAAGGTGCTGAAAACATTGGAGCAGTTATTTTAACAGTTACCAATAATAGTGGTGGCGGACAACCCGTAAGCATGAAAAACACAAAAGAAGTTAGTGCAATTTGTAAAAAACACAAGGTAATGTTACTATTAGATTGTTGTAGAGTTGCGGAAAATTCTTATTTCATTAAACACAGAGAAGAAGGTTTTGAAAACTACACCTACGAACAAATTGCTCAAGAAATGTTTTCCTTAACGGATGGAGCAGCCATGAGTGCCAAAAAAGATGCACTTATTAATATGGGAGGTTTTTTAGCCTTAAAAGATAGTGCTATTGCTGAGGCATGCACCAACTTATTAATCATTACTGAAGGGTTTTCAACTTATGGAGGTTTATCGGGTAGAGATATGGAAGCATTAGCAATAGGTTTAAAAGAAGTTTTTGAACCTGCTTATTTGGAATACCGAATTAAAAGTACCGCCTACTTGGGTGAACATTTACACAAAATGGGTGTTCCGGTAATGATGCCTATTGGCGGACATGCAGTATATATTGATGCAAAAAAACTATATGACCACATTCCTGTTAATGAATATCCCGGACAAGCATTAGCTTGCGAGCTTTATTTAAAAGCAGGAATTAGAACTGTAGAAATAGGCTCCGTAATGTTTGGGAAATATGATGAAAACGGAAAATTGATTCCTGCACCAATGGAATTAGTTCGTTTGGCAATTCCAAGACGAGTTTACACACAAAGCCATATTGAATATGTAATCGAAACTTTTGATGAAATTCTTAAAAACAAAAAACAAGTGAAAGGATATGAAATTAAAAAAGAAACGTTATTACTGAGACACTTTACTGCTCATTTTGAACCTACAAAATAACTTACCAAAACCTAACAGGTTTTTGAAACCTGTTAGGTTTTAATTAGCTTCACTTAATTTCTTATCCATAATAACAACATAAACATGGTCATTTTTTATGTTATTAATATCCACCCCAAAATTCATTATTTTTTGTTGTTGCATTTTTATTAACTCAAGATGATTTTCATTATGATGGGTGAAAATATAAAAACTTTTATCGCCAACATAACTTAACACCGTTTCAATAATTTGCATATTAGTTTCCTTTATTTCGCTTCTTTTTTGGTTAAAATCAGCAACAGGAATTTTGTATTTATATTCAAAAATAGTTGTTAAAACAGCATTACCTTTAAAAAAGGCGTCCATATTTTCTACGTCCCAAATTTCAAAATTTTCGTAGAGGCGGCACATTTCAGCAAAATCTTCAACTAACATTTATAGAATTTAAAGAATGGTTTTCAATTTGTTTTATTAATGAACTGAGGTATCTAATTAATTCTAATGATAAGCTATTTTCATTAATCAAAAACTGTTTAAATTTTTCTATTTCAACAACATGTAATTCAGAACTTGTTTTAACTATTGCTGAATAGGTACATTTTTTATTATCAAAAATTAAATC
>JAVVER010000016.1:0-38523 GCA_032251145.1 Vicingaceae bacterium
ATACTATTTTTGATACGATAACATTATTTATTAACTAAAACTCTAAAAATTATGAACAAAGGAGAATTAATTGATGCAATTGCTAAAGATGCAAAATTAACTAAAGTTGATGCTGGAAACGCTTTAAATGCTTTGGTTGCTAACGTAACTAAATCATTAAAAAAAGGTGAAAGTGTACAACTAATTGGTTTTGGAACTTTCTCAATTTCTAAAAGATCAGCTAGAACTGGAAGAAATCCACAAACTGGTAAAGAAATTAAAATTGCAGCTAAAAAAGTAGCTAAATTTAAAGCTGGTAAAGCGTTAGCTGAAACTGTTAAGTAATTAGTTTTACTTCAACAAAACAAAACCCGAGCAGCAACTGTTCGGGTTTTTTGTTTTTATAAATCTGAGTTCGATTATTCTTTTCTACTACCTCAACAGAGTTACATATCCCTTTTGTGTCTTAATAGTTTTAGAAGGATCATTAGGATAGAATACATAAAAATAAGTACCTGCAGGCTGCCCTAATCCATCCCAATCATTTTTATAATCATTGCTTTCATAAACAGTTTCACCCCATCTATTAAAAATTAGTAACCTACTTCCAGGAAAATATTCAATATTTTTTATTACAAAAAAGTCATTAATTCCATCTCCATTAGGCGTAAAAACATTGGCAATACTGTTAGCTAAGCAACTATCTAAAGTAATATAAATAGAGTCTGTAGTTGAACATCCACCTCCATATTCAACAGTAACAAAGTGCCATCCCGAATCTTGAACGGTATGGAAAAAGTTAGTACTGCTGTCTTGCCATATATAAGAGCTAAAATTAGGATCTACTTCAAGAGTAAAAACAGAATCAATACAAACAATAGTATCATTGCCCAAGTTAATTACAGGATATTGAAATACTTCAACAAAAGCTGTAGAACTAGAAGAACATCCATTTGTATCAGTAATAGTAACAGAGTAAGTTCCAGTATTTACCGTACTTGCATTAAGTATTGTGTCAGCGTAAGTGTTATTGTTATAATTATTGGGACCACTCCATAGGTATGAGCCTCCTTGTATTGTATCTGTTGTTAAAAACAGTGTATCTCCTTCACATATTTCATTATCGGTATAAATAATTGGTGCAGTTGGAGAGGGAAGAATAGTAATGTTTATTGTGTCAAATAAAGAAACACATCCATTAGAATCCATTATAGATAGGTAATAAGCTCCATTACCAGATTGGGAAATATTATTAATTACTAATGTATCAGAAATAGAAATTGAACTATCTGGTGCAATCCAATAATGTGTGTGATTCAAAGAATAATTAGTGTAAAGTTGAAGCGTTGCTCCTTCACATAAAAGCGTATCTCCTAATATTTGAGGTGTAGTTGGTAATGGAATAACAGAAATAGTTATACTTCCTTGCTGTGTAACACAATTTGCTCCAACAACATCTAAATAATAAACCCCACTATCAGCTAATGTCATATTATTAATTATGATTCCTGTACTACTACCTACAACTGTAGAGTTATGAGTCCATTGATAGGTTGCTCCGGGTAAATTATCTGTATATAAATTTAACGTTTGACCTTCACAAATAGTAGTATTTCCATAAATATTAGGCGTACCATTTGCTGGAGAAACATATATATAAAAGAAATCAGCAGCACTTTGACAACCATTGCTATCAATATAAGATACCATATAAGCTGTAGAATTATAAAGTGCTGGAGTCTGGTAAATTGAATCTGTTGTTAAATAAACTAATGAATCATTATACCAATCATATATTTGACCAGATGAAGATGTTAGTAAAATGCTATCTCCATAACAAATTGAAAATGTATCTACAACAGGTATTGATAATGGATAATTAAATATGTAAATAGAATCTGAAGTTACAGTACAACCATTAGCACTTGTTGCTATTGCATAATACAATCCTGGAGTATAAATAATTAAACTATCTGTAGTTGAACTGTCATTCCATTGAATAGATTGATAATTTCCATTTGCATACAATAACAAAGTGTCATTTATACACTTAAACACGGTATCGCTTAAGTTTAAACTTATGGTAGGTAAAGCAAGTAAATTAATTAAAATACTATCTGTTAGACTACTACATTGATTATCAGAAATAGAAAGATAATAATACCCTGCTGTTAATGAATCTGCTGGTGTAATTAAAATAGTATTTTGAGAAGAAGTAAAACCATTTGGACCACTCCAATTATACGTTCCATTAGTAATTGTTGGTGTTGAGAGTATAATACTATCATTAAAACAAACACTATTATTTCCATTAATTATTGGAAGAAGTGAAGCCGGGTTTATATTAATTGAAACAGTAAGAAAGTTACTCGTACAAAATGAATCCGTATTTTGAACATATATTACAGTATCAGATGTAATTCCAAAAAGAGATAATGTGTCACCTACAAAAGCAGGTGTAGTTAATGTTGAATCCCAGAACCAATTGGTAGTAATTCCATTGTTTAGGTTATACAATTCAAAAGTATCTGCTGTACATATCGTAACATCTGAAACATTTGGCGTTATTCCTCCTGGGTGAAAACTAACATTAACCGTATCCGACATGGATGAACATCCCATTCCATTCGTTAGCTTAACATAGTAATCTCCTGTATCTGTAGTCATTAATGTTTGACCAAAAAATGATCCAGGAGTCCACTCATAAGATACCATTCCAGGGTTAGTTGTTAAGATAGCTGTATCTCCAGGACAAATTACAAGATTGGTTAATGGTGTTATGGTCGCAATAAAATTTGAAGAAGTAATGGTAACACTATCTCTAAAAGTAAAACCACATTGAGTAACCTCTACTATATAAACACCAGGTTGGGTAACAGTAACGGATGAAGATGATGAATTAATTGGTGGTAACCAGTTGACTATCGGTGAGCCACTATATACCACTGTTATTTCTATAGCTCCCGAATGACATAATTCATTTCCGGGATCTACAAATAAAAATGGCGTATTATATTCTTTCAACTCAATGGTGTTTGAAGTTAATTCACAACCATCCGCATCAACAATAACACAATGATAAAAACCCGGAGTGTTGGCATAAATAGACTGTGTATTTCCTATAATGCTGTTTAAAGGACCAAACCAAGTGTAAGACACGGCATTTTGCTGACAAGTTAATAGAATAGAATCGTTAGGACATATAATATTATCGGGTACATTAGAAAAGATAACCGGATTTGGTTTAACATTAACCATATAATTTTTTCCGGCATTGGTATTAATACAACCTGTAACTGAATCTACTAAAGTTCCTGTATAAGAATAAACTCCTTGTTGGGTTGCAAGTATGGAATCTCCATAAGAATTAATATAAATAATATTTGGTCCAGACCAAGAAAAACCCGCAACAACTGTATCCGTCCATAGATTTAACGTGTCACCAGGACAAAGTAAACTATCTCCACCAAGAGTTATTGGTATTGTAGGTTTAGGATGTACAACAACATAAAAAGAATCTTGTACCGTATAATGAGTGGTGTCTATACCGCAAGTATTATTGTAACCTAATATAAAGGAAACTGTAACCGTGTACCAGCCTGTTGTTGTAGGATAAAAATGCCCATTTAAACATGAGTCAATATTTGTTGGAGAAGGATTTCCTGCAGAACCACTCCAATTTTCAGATACTATAGCTTGAGAACAAAATGGAACTAGATTTCCTGTAGGATTAGTAAGAGAATCTGCTAAAAGTAAGTTTACAGGTTTTCCCTGACAAACAGTATCTTCAACTTGTATAAGATAAGGAACAATTGTATCTATATTTATATAGTCAACCTTTACTTTAAACATATCAGAATCACTACAGCCATTGGTGTCCGTAACAGTTATAGAATAATTTGATGCGGCGGTATAAACTGGATTTTGTAATGTATCATTATAATTTGCATTTGGTGTAGAAAAAGTAAATTGATAATTGGTATCTAAATTAGAAAACCACACTAAAGCAGTATCTCCCGAACATATAGTAATATCATTATAAAGAACAGGTTTTAACGTATTAAATCCATGATCATCCGACATTAATGGCATTTGTGGTAATGGGTTTACCGTAAGATAAACACTATCTCTTTTTAACAAACAGCCATCAATTCTGTTGGCATCAACATAATACAATCCACTAGTTGTAACATTATAAAGCGTACTAGTAGTATCCCCTGTGTTCCATAAAAAATCATATATAGGTCCTATATGATTATATGGAGTCGGTAAGTTAGGAAAATATTCTCCATTTCCAGAAGTTTTAGTTTTTTCTATTAGGTTAGTTTTTTCGCAAACAGTCATAGAATCAGGACAATTATTTGCTAAACATGGTACTTCGCTATTAAAGCAATTTTGTGTGATGTAATAATAATAAGGAGTTAAAGAAGTGTCAACAGGTTGTCCTATAAAAATATCTTTATTTCCATGGGATTTGAGTGTAGAATAACCACTATTTAAACAACTTGCTCCATTAGTAGGAAAAAAGTTTACTCCGGTTATAGGTGTAAAGTTTACTCCTACGGGCATATTGAAAAAACTAGTATATCCCCCAGAAATTACAGGATTATCAATTAGGTTAATAGCAATCCCTGAGCAATAGTCATCAAAAGGACCTCCATATTGTCTCATCCATAACCGATGACTAGTTTTACTATATTTAGTTATAAAAACATCATTAAAACCAACTGAATTAAACACTCCATCACCTAATGTATCAGCATATTCGGTAAAACCACATTTAAAAGTTCCTGCTAAATAAACATCATCATTTGAATCAATTGTAATGGCTTTTGAGGAAATAGGCGATTGTGAATCGTCCTCTTCCATCCATATAATTTCTCCAGCACTATCAAATTTTATTAAAAAAATACGGTAAGTATAATTACCATTTAAGAAGCTAACCCCCATACTTCCAATAATAGCCATGTTTCCCAAAAAATCCCCTGTTATATAAACATCTCCCTGACTGTCTAGTTCAACATCATACACCAACGTTTGAAAAGCTCCTAATCGTTTAAACCAAATTTCATTTCCTGAAGGGTCTAATTTCAACAACATTCCAGCATTATATATAGTATTATTATGTGTAGAGCCTGCGATACTAAGTGTATCTGAAAATTGACCAGTAACATATATATTGTTATTCACATCTGTTTCTAAAGCTAATCCCCTATCATCATATTTAGCTATTCCCTGAATAGACCATAAATTCACACCGTTTGCGTCATATTTAGAAACAAACATATCAAAAGCAGGAAGGTTTGTATTGGGGTCAATAGTACTATTAAATGTATTACTACCTATTTGAGCTGTACCAACAAACTGTCCGGTAATTATAACATTACCTAAATTATCTACTTCAACTGCGTAGCCAATATCCACAAGTGGTCCTCCTTCAGAAATTGCCCAAATAACATTTCCAGCATTATCTAATTTTAAAACAAATATGTCTTGAGAGTTATTTACTGATGTTAATGTGATATTATCGAATGTTGCTGTGCCATTAAAATAACCTGTAACATATATGTTCCCAGAATTATCAAGAGCAATATCCAACCCTCTATCAGCAGAAGTACCACCAAATGTTTTTACCCACAAATACCCTCCATTAGAATTGCTTTTAGAAACGTAAACATCACTAAAGCCATTGGTAGTTACATTTAAATTTACGCCAAATACTGTAGCCGAAGTAGCATAACCTGTGGTATAAATATTTCCATTGGCATCTGTTTCTACATCAAACGATTCATCATGAAATGCACCACCTCCAGTTTGCATCCAATTCTGAGAGAATAAGGAAAATGGGAGTATAAATAATATTATGGTGAAAATTGTTTTCATATACAGATAGTTATGACGTAAAATAAGTTCGAGTTGTTGCAAGTTCTATTTACCAAAAATAATTCATAACGTATTACTATGCAACTATTTTTTATAAAAACCTTACGTATTCAAACAAATCCATTTAAAACTATTACTATAAAAAACAATTATTTACCCAAAAGAATCTCTACCACCAATTCTTTGGTTAATGGTTTATCTGCTGCTTGTTTTCTAACATCCTCAAATGAATAAAGAAAATCACAACCATTTTTATATTCACTACAACCATAGGCGGTTTTACCTTTTATTATTTCTCCTTTTTTGCATTTCGGACAAATTAAAGCATCGCTTTTAGCAGCCTTGGTTTTCTTAGCTGATGTTGGAGTTAGCACCAATTCAAACTGTTCATTCAAACTCAACACACCATCTACTTTTTCGCCATTTTCTTTAAAGCCTTTAATGGTTGTTGATTTTCCTTTGGTTACAATTTGAAGAATTTGTTTTTCTGTAAGCTTCTTTTCTTTAAAAGTAAAAGGCAATAGAAATTTACACCCATTAGTATATTCACTACACCCATAAGCGGTTTTGCCTTTTAGCATGTTTCCTTTTTTACATTTCGGGCAACTTGCTGTTGCAATTCCTGATGTTTTCTTGTTGGTTTTCGTTTTAGCTTGGTGCGTTACATGAGATATTTGAGCACTGTTTTGCTCCATTCTAACTTCATACACCAAATCATCCACCATTTTTTTCATGTTCTTGATAAAAGTACCTGCATTGTAAGCACCTTTTTCAATTTGTTGTAATTGCTTCTCCCATGTTCCTGTTAGCTCGGCAGAAACTAATATTTTGTTCTTTATCGTGTCTATCAGTTGAATGCCTGTAGTGGTTGGCAGTAGTTGCTTTTTATTTCTGACAATGTATTTTCTTTTAAATAAGGTTTCTATAATATTTGCCCTAGTTGATGGTCTCCCAATACCGTTTTCTTTCATCAGTTCTCGCAATTCTTCATCATCAACTTGCTTACCGGCTGTTTCCATAGCTCTTAATAAAGTTGCTTCGGTAAACATTTTTGGTGGTTTGGTTTCTTTCTCCAAAAAGCTTGGCTCATGTGGTCCTTTTTCACCTTTCTTAAAAGCTGGAAGTACATCAGGTTCTTTTTCTTCAGCTCCGGGAATTTCAAAAACTACCCTCCACCCTTTTTCGGTAATTACTTTGCCTGTTGTTTTAAAAGTTACATCTGCTGCTTTACCAATAACCGCTGTATTATCTACAGAACAATCATCATAAAAAACAGCTATAAAACGCCTTACAATTATATCGTAAACCTTTTGCTCGTGCACACTCAATGAATTCTGAACACCTGTTGGTATAATAGCATGGTGATCGGTAACTTTTTTATCATTAAATACTTTTGAAGATTTTCTAATTTTCTTTCCTAATAAAGGTTGGGTTAATTGCTGGTAGTTAGTCAACTTTTCCAAAATACCTTTTACTTTCGGATAAACATCATTTGGTAAAAAGGTGGTGTCCACCCTTGGGTAAGTTACCACCTTCTGCTCGTAAAGTTTTTGAACCGTTTTAAGCGTATCGTCAGCAGAAGAACCAAATTTATTATTACAGTAAACCTGTAAACCTGTTAAATCAAACAACTTTGGAGCGTATTCTTTGCCTTTCTTTTTTTCTACAGAAACAATTTCAAAATCACTCTCTTTAACTTTATTAGCTAACTTTTCTCCATCTTCTTTTTTTAAGAACCTGCCTTCTTCGCAATTAAATAAGGTATCTCTGTAAAGTGTTTGTAACTCCCAAAAAAGCGTTGGCTTAAAGTTTTCTATTTCTTTAAACCTATTTACTACCATTGCTAAGGTTGGTGTTTGCACTCTTCCTATAGATAATACTTGTTTGTAACCGCCATGTTTAATAGTGTATAAACGAGTAGCATTCATTCCCAACAACCAATCTCCAATAGCTCTGGAAAATCCGGCATAATATAAATTATCATATTTTTCTGAAGGTTTTAAATTGTCAAAACCTTCTTTAATGGCTTCAGTAGTTAGTGAGGAAATCCATAATCGCTTTACTTCACCTTTGTATCCTGCTTGATCCAACACCCAACGCTGAATAAGTTCTCCCTCTTGTCCGGCATCACCACAGTTGATGACTAAAGTAGCATTATCAAATAAAGTTTTTACAATGTTGAACTGCTTTTGTATTCCTGCATTATCAGTCACTTTGGTCTTAAATTTGTCGGGCAACATAGGCAAGTTGTTCAAGTTCCAACTTTTCCAATAATCCTTATAATCGTGTGGTTCAAAAAGAGTACATAAATGTCCGAAAGTGTAGGTTACAGCATAACCATTGCCTTCAAAATAACCATCTCGTTTGGTATTAGCACCAAGCACACTGGCAATTTCTCTGGCTACACTGGGTTTTTCGGCAATGCAAACTTTCATAATAGTATATTAAAAATAGCTTTTTACAAATTAATGGTTTTTTTACAATAATTCATAATCTGGAATATCCTCTAAAAAAGTGTAAGACTCGTTTTCAAAGTCTATTTTACAACAATAATGATTCATTCCATTGGTTACTAAAAGATAAGGCACTTTAAAAACCATGTTATATCGAGCTATTTGTTCAAAAGTAGCTTCCGATATTTTTATATGTGGAGCTTTACACTCTACTAAAAACAAGGGTTTTAATTGTTGATTATAAACCAAAACATCTGCTCTTTTTTGCATTTCGTTAAACACTAAACCTTTTTCTATTACAATAAAGGATTTAGGAAAATGCTTGTGATTAATTAAAAAACTAACCACGTGTTGCCTTACCCATTCTTCAGGAGTTAAAACCAAGTATTTTTTACGAATAACATCAAAAATATATTCCTTATTATGCTCTCGCTTAACTTTATAATCGTATTCCGGTAAGTTGAGTTGGTGCATATTAATACTAAGGTATATGCATGTATTTATGCGTTTGTAAAGAAATTGACCATTGTGTATGTTTTTTTACATACTCAATAATTAAAGGTAACATTTTTTCCTGACTACTCCATTCGGGCTGTAGGTACAAACGACAATGCTTCTTCACTTTTGCTGCATGTTCTTCTGCCCACTTAAAATCATTTTTATTGTGAATAATTACTTTTAATTCATCTGCATAATGATAAGCATCATCAAGCGGTGGTATGTTTTTTTTTGGAGATAAGCAGTACCAATCCCAACTTCCACTACTTTGATGAGCTCCAGAAGTCTCTAAAAAAACTTCTACCCCAATTGCTTTTAGCTGATTGGTAATATAATCTAGATTATACAACAAAGGTTCTCCTCCTGTTATTACTATGGCTTTCGCTTCAATTTTAATAATGTTCTCTATAATTTGTTGTACATCTACCAAAGGGTGTAAATCTGGATTCCAACTTTCTTTTACATCGCACCAATGACAACCAACATCACAACCTCCAACACGAATAAAATAAGCTGCTTTTCCTGTATTATATCCTTCTCCCTGAACAGAATAAAACTCTTCCATTATTGGTAACATTTTTCCTTCTAAAAGCCCCTGCTGTTGCTCTTCACTTAGTTTTTTATTTATTAACGTATTTGTCATACCACAAAAGTAAGATTTGTTTTTCTATAACCTATTGTGCATTTATATTCAAGTTAAAAAAATAACAACTTGAGTTTGCTCTATAAAGATATTGACAATTATATTGAAAGGATAAGTTGACTCACCCCAAAGTTATCTTCCGATAACTTCTCCCCTCTCTTTAAAGAGAGGGGTTTAGGGGGGAGAATTCTGGCAAAATTTTCTATAAAAAATTAATCTTTTTATCAAGTGAACAGATTTAATTTAAAATCTACTTAAAAATAGATTATAGTATTTTTACTTAGTTGTTTGTCGTTTTTGTAACATAAATACTTAATGTTCGTAAAACGCCCAGTATCAACCAAAAAACAACTGCATGAGACAACTTAAAATTACTAAGCAGGTAACCAATAGAGAAACCATATCGTTGGAAAAATACCTTCAGGATATTTCTAAATTAGACATGATTACCGCTGATGAAGAGGTAGAGTTAGCCAGAAAAATTAAAGCAGGAGATTTGAATGCTCTAGAAAAATTAGTTAGAGCTAACCTACGTTTTGTAATATCTGTTTCTAAGCAATACCAAAATCAAGGACTAACACTTCCTGATTTAATTAACGAAGGTAATATTGGTTTGATAAAAGCAGCCGAAAAATTTGACGAAACTAGAGGTTTTAAATTTATTTCTTATGCCGTTTGGTGGATACGCCAATCTATTTTACAAGCTATAGCTGAACAAGCTAGAATTGTTCGTTTACCTTTAAATAAAATTGGCAATATTTCTAAAATAAATAAAGCTTTTACTTCTTTAGAACAATTTCATGAAAGAGAACCTTCTTTAGAAGAAATTGCCGATTTACTTGATATTACCACAAATGAAGTAAGTGATTTCCTTAAAATTTCTGGACGACATATTTCTGTTGATGCTCCACTTTCTGATAATGATGATTCTGGAAGTATGTTAGATTTTATGAGCGATGAAAATGTTTTAAATTCTCCCGATAAAGAACTAACTAATGAATCTTTAAGAAGCGAAATTGAACGTTCTTTATCTACACTTTCTCCCAGAGAAGCTACTGTTTTGAAAATGTACTACGGAATTGGCTATAAAAACCCACTTACCTTAGATGAAATAGGCAGAAGTCTTGATTTAACAAGAGAAAGAGTTCGTCAGATAAAAGAAAAATCTTTACGAAGATTAAAACAAACATCAAGAAGTAATTTGCTCAGACCATTTTTAGGCTAATCGTGTCTAACTCCTTTTAAAATTCTAAAAGCATGGAGAATAGCAGGAAAAACTGCCTCCATGCTTTCTTTTGCTCCATTAGTTGAACCGGGTAATGCCAACACCAATGAATCTTTTATAACTCCTGCAACACTTCTAGACAACATAGAGTAAGGTGTTCTATCTTGTCCGTAAGCTCTTATTGCTTCTTCTATTCCTTTAATCTCTCTATCTAACAACGGACGAAGTGCTTCCGGAGTAACATCTCTTGAAGACAATCCTGTTCCACCAGTGTAAATAATTAAATTCACTTTTTCATTCGCATAAAAAACAGCTTTTTCTGCAATAATTGCTTTTTCATCAGGAATAATAATGTAATCTGCTATAGTAACACCACATTCCTTTAATTTATCAATAATAGCTTTTCCAGCTTTATCTTCTTTTTGTCCTTGCGAAATAGTATCGGAACAAACAATTACCGCTGCCTTTAAATCTTGTCGGAACTTATCTTTAAAATCAGACTTCCCTCCTTTTTTATCCAACAATTTTATCTGATGTATTTCTATTCCTTTGTCGATTGGTTTTAACATATCATACATGTTTAAGGCTACCAAACTAGCTCCATGCATGGCTTCCACTTCTACACCTGTTTTATAAATGGTTTTTACAGTAATATAAATATAGATAGCTAGCTCTTTTATCTCATAATCAATAGTAGTAGCTTCTATTGGCATGGGATGGCAATCTGCCAACAACAAAGCGGTTTTCTTTACGCCTAACAATCCTACAGCTTTACTCATGGCAAACACATCTCCTTTAGGAACTTTATTCTCTTTAATAGCAACTATAGTTTCTGGTTTACTCACTTTTACAATGGCTTGAGCTGTTGCAATTCTTAGTGTGTTATTTTTATGTGTTATATCTATCATCTATTTAAAAATTATCTTCTTCCAAAATTCGATAAAATAATACGTTTTTTAAATGATTTAACTCATATCTTTGAATTTGATTAGAGATTAGAGATTAGAGATTAGAGATTAGAGATTAACGAATAACGAATAACCCATAATATGAAAGAACAAGAAATTACCATAAGTTATAAAGAATACCAAAACGATGAATTACATCTTTTGCCTGAACAAACCCAACAATTAATTCAGTTAGCAGATGATAACCTTAAAAATGCCTATGCTCCTTATTCAAATTTTGAGGTAAGTGCTGTACTTCAACTTAGCAACAACGAAATAGTAAAAGGAACAAACCAAGAAAATGCAGCTTATCCATCAGGAACTTGTGCCGAAAGAGTGGCTGTTTTTTATGCCAATTCAAAATATCCTAATGAAAAAATAAAAGAAATAATCATTACCACAACAAAAAACAACCAAACACCTCTTTCTCCTTGTGGATCTTGTCGTCAGGCACTTATAGAGTACGAAAAAAAGCAACAAGCACCAATAAGAGTAGTTCTAAAATCAGGAAACTCCGCTATTTGGGTTTTTAATAGTATTGCCGATTTACTTCCCTTTGCTTTTGATGCCAATCAATTACTTGATAAATAATTCATTTTGTTAAAGAAGTGTTAATGCATATTACACAGAACTGCATTCTTCTTAAATTTGAGAAGTATTTATCAATTATTATTAACCTATAAATAAATTTAACTATGAAAAAAATTATTTTATCATTAAGCATTTTACTAGCTTCTGCAGCAGTAATGAATGCTCAAACGGCAGATGGTGCTACACCTATCCAAAATGAAAATGCAGCTGTTCTTACTTTTGAAGAAGAAGTTGTAGATTACGGAACTATTGAACAAGGAGCTGATGGCGTTAGAGAATTTATATTCACTAACACAGGTAAAAGTCCTTTAATTATTTCTAATGCAGTAGGAAGCTGTGGATGTACTGTTCCTACTTGGCCAAAAGAACCTATTAAACCAGGTCAGAAAGCAACTATTAAAGTAAAATATGATACTAAAAGAATTGGTGCTATTAATAAATCTGTAACAATTACTTCTAATGCTACTGAACCTACTAAAGTAATTAGAATTAAAGGAACTGTTGTTGCTCCTAAAACCTCTCCTACAAAAGAAGCAGTTGGTGCTCCAGCAAACTAATTTTTACTAAAAATACAACAAAAAAACCTGATGAAAATTATTCGTCAGGTTTTTTTTATACTTTCAGCTAAATTAATTGTTTAAACCAAATCTTGTTTAGTAATTTTATACTTCAATTTTTTAATATTTGCTATGTTATCATTATCAGAAAGAAGTACATTAATGCCAGAATCACCAATCAGAAAGCTTGTTCCTTACGCTCAAGCTGCTGAAGCTAAAGGGACAACTGTTTATTATTTAAACATAGGTCAGCCAGACATTAAAACTCCCGAAGTAGCCATTGATGCGTTAAGAATTATTGATAGACAAATTATTGAATACAGTCATTCTGCTGGTGGTGTAGGGTACAGAAATGGACTAGCCAACTATTATAACAACTTAGATTTTGGTATTACTGCCGATGATATTTTAGTTACAACGGGAGGTTCTGAAGCCTTAGTTTTTGCTTTTAACTGCTGCATGAATCCAGGTGATGAAGTTATAATTCCTGAACCATTTTATGCTAACTACAACGGATTTTCTCAAATTGCAGGAGTAAATATTGTTCCTGTAACCTCTACAATAGAAAATGGTTTTGCCCTTCCTCCTATTGAAGAATTTGAAAAATTAATAACTCCGAAAACAAAAGCCATCTTAATTTGCAACCCTGGAAATCCAACTGGTTATTTGTACAGCAAAGAAGAATTAGAAACATTAAAGAATATGGTTAAAAAACATAACCTTTATTTAATTGCAGACGAAGTTTATAGAGAATTTTGCTACGATGGCAAAAAACACTACTCTGTTTTTAACTTAAAAGACATTGAGGAAAACACCATTGTAATAGATTCTATATCAAAAAGATATAGCATGTGCGGAGCTCGTATTGGAGCTTTTATCTCTAAAAATAAAAAATTAATTGCTACCGCATTAAAATACGCACAAGCCAGGTTAAGTCCACCAACCTTAGGACAAATTGCTGGAGAAGCGGCTTTAAACACCCCACAAAGTTATTTTGATGAAGTAATTGATGAATATGTAAAAAGAAGAAATGTAGTTATTAAAGGACTTAACGAAATTGAAGGTGTAAAATGTCCAACCCCTGGTGGTGCTTTTTACGCAGTTGTAGAATTACCTGTAAAAAATGCAGAAAAATTTTGTCAGTGGTTATTAGAGGAATTTGAATACAATAACCAAACCGTTATGTTAGCACCAGCTGCCGGATTTTATGCTACTAAAGGATTAGGAAAAAAAGAAGTTCGAATTGCTTATGTTTTAAACGAAAATTCGCTTTTAAATGCTCTTGATTGTTTAAAACATGCTTTACAAGTTTATCCTGAAAGTACTTTAAAACAAGAACAATCCTTAGCAAAATAATTTGTTTCTATAGACATTTGACGTATTTATAGGTTTTTAACAAGGTAAATTTTAATTGCAGAATTGCTATTCAATTTTTTATTAGGAAATTAGCAGTCTTAATTAAAAGATGAGTAGCAATAAAATTCCGTTAATATCAATGTCCAAAAGCTTATGTTTAGTATTACTTTTAAGTATAACATTAGTTGTTAATGCTCAAAGAGTTGGACTTGTGTTTAGCGGTGGAGGTTCTAGTGGTATTGCTCATATTGGTGTTTTAAAAGCTTTAGAAGAAAACAATATTCCTATAGATTTTATTGCAGGTACATCTATGGGAGGATTAGTTGCTGGCTTTTATGCAGCAGGCTATTCTCCCAAAGAAATAGAAGAAATCTTTTTATCAGACAAGTTTAAAAATTGGGCGAATGGTCAGTTAGATAATAAGTACGTCTATTACCTTAGACAAAAAAAAGAAGACCCCTCTTTATTTACTTTTAAATTAAATTTAGATACCATAATAGAAGTTAGTTTACCAACCAACCTTGTTTCTCCATCTGCTATTAATTATGCACTAATGCAATATTTAGCTCCTGCTTCTGCAAAATCAAAAAATAATTTCGACAGTTTATTCATTCCCTTCAGGTGTATAGCTTCTGATATTATTTCTAAAAAACCAGTTGTTTTAAAAAAAGGAGCATTACCAACAGCTATTAGAGCTACTATGGCATACCCTTTTTATTTATCTCCAGTAACCTACGAAAAACAATTATTGTTTGATGGTGGTTTGTACAATAATTTCCCTTCAAATGTAATGTACAATGAATTCGACCCTGATTTTATAATTGGCAGTAATGTATCTTCTAATTTTTTACCCCCTAATGAAGATGATATCATTTCTCAAATAAAAGCTATAATTTCTAATGATACAGAATACATAATACCCTGCGAAGAGTCTGTATTAATAGAACCTGATGCGGCTGATTATTCTACTTTTAATTTTGACAACAATGAAGAACTAATAAAAATTGGTTATGAAGCTACCCTAAAAAAAATAGAATACATAAAAGATAAAGTTTCTAGGAGAATTGACACTACATTTATAGCTGAAAAAAGAAAGAACTACATAGAAAGTCTTCCTAAACTTATATTCGATAATGTTGAAGTACAAGGTTTAAAAACATTTCAAAACACTTACATTAAAAATTCTATTCGCTTAAAAAAAGATACCCTAAATGCAGAAGATTTAAAATCTGAATACATTAAAGTATCTTCTGATGACAAAATTAAATCTCTTTATCCTGAAGCTATTTTTAATAATGAAACCAATAAATTTAATTTATTACTTAATGCAAAAAAAGAAAAAAACTTATTTGTTTCTTTTGGAGGTGTTTTCTCATCAAGACCTATTAATACTGGTTATTTAGGATTACAATATAATGTATTAAGAAAAAAAGCTTATTCGTTTATAGCAAATACCTACTTTGGTAAACTTCATAATTCTGTTAGTGTAGGTTTTAGAATTGATTTTCCTAAACCACTTCCTTTTTATTGGGTTACCACTTTTAATAATGATAGATGGGATTATTTTAAAAGTAATTCTACTTTTTTTGAAGATACTAGACCTTCTTTTTTACGTAGCTCTGATTTATATGCTAAAACAGAATTAGGCATACCTGTAGCTTATAAAGGTAAATTAGTTATAGGTGCAACAACTGGAGAATTAGATAATGAATACTACCAAACTAGGCAATTTCTTTCTACCGATACAACTGATGAAACTATATTTAGAAATAACGTAGGGTTTATTAAATATCAAAGAAATTCTTTAGATAAAAAACAATATGCAACCTCTGGAAGTTTTTTTACTATTGGTGCTAAATACATTAAAGGAAAAGAAAAAACTACACCTGGCTCTACCTCAATTATCAAAGATATTGCTAAAGAAAATCATGAATGGTTTATAATAAAAGCTACTTATGATAAATATTTCTTGAGGAAAGGAATTTTTAGGTTTGGTATTTTTGGTGAAGGTGTTTATTCCAACCAATCTTTTTTTGAAAATTATACTGCAAGTATTTTAACTGCTACTGCTTTCTCTCCTCTAAGTGAAAGCAGAACTTTGTTTCAAGAAAGATTAAGAACTCACAGTTATGCTGCTGGAGGAATTAAAAATATAATTACGTTTACTAATAACTTTCATTTTCGCTTAGAAGGTTATGTTTTTCAACCTTATCAAAGAATATTTCAAAATGAATTAAATAAAGCTTCTTATGGTTTAAAATGGGCCACAAGAGAATATATTGCAGCAGCTTCATTAGTTTATCACACCCCAATTGGTCCTATTGCTGTAAATGTAAATTATTACGACAGACAAGAAGATCATTGGAGTTTTTTAGTACATTTTGGATATTTAATTTTCCCTAAAAAAAGTTTACATTAATAAAATAAACTTAAATGATGTTAGCACTACTGTCCAAAAAACTACTCCTAACAACATAATAGTTAAGGTTATACTATTTTTTTTGTAAAATCTGGATGCAAAAAAACATCCTAAAGGGATTGAAAAAACTATAGGTGTTAATAAAGAAATTCCTATTAATCCGTAGTTAGTTTTTATTTTAATAATTCTTCTTTTGGAACTCGAAAACTTAATTGTAGAAGATTTATTTTTTTTCCATCTGTTAAATAAACTATCTATTAACTTATTAATTATATTTCCCAAAAAGAAGAACACTATTACACCTATACCCCCTCCTGTTAATAAAATTAAAAAAGTTGAACTCCATGAAATTCTATTTATAGCAAGAATATATAGTGCTGATGCCATAAACTTGGTGGCACTAAAAGCTAATAGGAAAAATATTTCGTAAAAAGATAAAAACATTTATTGTTTATTCTTTGGCACCAAATGCCAAATCACCAGCGTCTCCAAGTCCAGGAACGATATAAGATTGTGCGGTAAGTTCATCATCAACAGCACCTACCCATACAGTAGTATCTTCAGGCAAATGTTTTTTGATATAATTTACACCTTCCACACTTGCTATTAAAGTAACTATATGTAAATTAGATGGTTTTCCTTTCTCTAATAACAATTTATAAATTTCAACCATAGATGCTCCTGAAGCAAGCATAGGGTCAGATAAAATCACCGTTCTGTCTGTTAAATCGGGGCTCGCCATATATTCTGCTTCTATTACAAAAGAGCCATCTTTATGGTGTTTTCTGTAGGCAGAAACAAACGCATTATCAGCTTTATCAAAATAATTCAATAAACCTTGGTGCAAAGGAAGTCCAGCTCTTAAGATAGTTGCCAAAACAGGGTGTTCTTTAGGTAAACTCATTTCTGCAACGCCTAAAGGTGTAAGCACTTCTTGTTTTTTATATACCAAGGTTTTACTAATTTCATAGGCAAAAATTTCTCCTAATCGTTCGCAATTTCTTCTAAAACGCATGCTATCAACTTGTATATTAGCATCTCTAATTTCTGCAATAAACTGATTAAAAATAGTATTTTCTGAGCCTAGATTGATAATTTTCATTGTTGCTGATTTTTTACAATTAATTTATTTCTTTTTTACATCCAATAGCATTTGCTCATAAACCTTTCTCCATCCTTTCCATATAGCTTCATCAGAAAGAGATTCGTTGTGCCATATACTTACAAAAGTACCATTTACTTTTTTTACATTCTCAACTATTTTATTAATATTGATAATTGCTTCTTCTACGGTACAATTCTGATAGTATTTTAAACCCGCTTCCATCACACAAAAAGGTATTATTTTTAAAGCTGTTACTTTGTTTTTCTCTATATCAAAAAAATAATAAGGAGAACAAATACTTGCTCTAAAGCCACTTTTTTCAGCATATCCCATGGTATAATCCTCTTTAATTCCAATGGCAATTAAATTTCTGTATGTTTTTGGAAATCTTAACTTTAAAAAATGTTGTCTGCTTTTGGTAATGTTTTTATTAATAATATTTTCCAACCGTAATTTTTCTTCATTAAGCAAAGTAATATTACTATTAGATTGATATGATGGATGTAACCCAACTTCATTGGTAATGACTATTTTTTTTATTAAATGCTGAAAATCTTCATTGCTAAAAGCTATATTTTTATCAAAAGAAGCATAATTACCAACCAAAAAAAAGTAAGTCGGTTGAATAGTATATTGTTGATGTACTTCATCCTGATAGCTGTAAGTATCATAAGGGTCAGCAGTTTTATCACACAAAATAGCTATTCTGTTTTTAATTTTTTGAGGTTCGGAAATGGATTTTACTAAACCACCTATAGTCCTCCAAAAGCCTTTGTGCTTAATAGCAAAAGCATTATCTATATCAATAGTACTTAAAAACTCAAATTTTCTTTCAGGAAATTTATAATTGGTAAAATGAGTTGTCACAAGTTGACCAATTTTTTCTGCCCATATATTTACCATTGGCAATTCTAAACAGTTATTTTTAAAAGCAAAACTTTCTGTTGCTAAAAATCTATCATGTTTATCTTTTTGATGCGGCAAATATTCTTCATACCTTGATATTAAATAAAATATACTGGCAAAAACATCAAAATTAAAATGCTTATTTGTCGGTGTTTTAAATAAACCAACTGTTCCATCTGTTTGTGGAATTCCTACTATATTTTGTGGTTTTATTTCATTTTCAAACAATAAGTTTGTTGATGTAAAATGCAAACCATCATCTATTACCTTAGTAGTATAAGCTAGTTTGGCTGTTTTGCACGATAAATAAAAATCTGCATCATCTGTAAACGAAACAGGCGTTTTTAATATTTGCTCAAAAACCGTTTGAAAAGTATAGTTAATTCGATTGGTTACTTTATGTGTATAGACTAAAATCATTTTTTCTTAAATTAACCCTTCATCACCAAAGCTAAAATAACTTTTGTCTGTAATAATTAAATGGTCTAGCACGGGTACATCAACCAAATTACCAATTTCTTTCATTTTTTTGGTAAGTTGTATATCTGCATCACTTGGTTTTAAGTTTCCTGATGGATGATTATGACATAAAATAACGGCAGAAGCAAGTAGTTGCATGGCTTCTTTAAAAATAATTTTAGCATCTGCAACTGTACCAGAAACTCCTCCTTTACTTACGTTGCTTTTTTTTATCACAGCATTACGTCTGTCTAAAAACAACACCCAAAATTCTTCATGAGGTAAATCGCTCATTACACCAATAACTTCCTCAAAAACATCTTTGCTCGATTTTATGGTTTTCTTAAGCTGATTGTCTGTATTTTTTCTTCTTCTTCCTAACTCTAAAGCTGCTACAATGCTAATGGCTTTTGCTTCTCCTATTCCATTAAATTGCATTAATTCTTTAACAGAAAGCTTTCCTAATTTATTCAAATCATTATCAATAGATTTAAGTATTCTTTTAGAAAGCTCTACAGCCGTTTCATTTCTATTTCCTGAGCCTATTAAAATAGCAATAAGCTCAGCATCAGAAAGAGCCGACCTACCTTTAGAAAGCAACTTTTCTCTGGGTCTGTCTTCTTCAGCCCAAGCTTTTATATTTAGTTTTTCTGGATACATAAAGCAGCTATATCAATTGATTATCAACTAAAGTTGCTGCTAAATTAGCGAAAAATATGCTTTTTACTTCTAAGCCAAAATCTTATTTCATTTTCTCACCGTTTCCGTTTGGATAGAAATTATGCAAAATGGAAAGCATTTGTTTTTCGCCTTTTTCAATAGCTTCAATCTCTTTCCATTTTTCATCAGAAATTAAGGTGCGTAAAGGTTGATTTACTTTAGTAATTAACGGAAAAGCTTTTTCTATCTTCTTATCCCAAATCTTATGATATTTTACCAAATCATCTGGATAAACAATTTTTCTGCGAGTGCCTTCATCTATTCCTCTAAAGGGATAGGGGATATTTAAATACCCATAATCATCGGTAAGCTGTTCTCCTGGAAGAATATCTCTAATGGCAATCTCGAAATCATAAGCCGTTGTTAAACAATTAGAATTAAAACTGTGGTTTACATACCTCCCGTTATCCCAACACAACACATAATTACCATTGTTGTTTCTAAAGGTATAAAAATCTAATATTTCTTGGTAGATAGGTTCCATTGTTTGAATATCTAATGGACTAAATTCTCTATCTAGTTTATCTAATACCCAAGTTATAGTTCCTTTCGGGATAAACTCTCTTGCAACAACGCCATAGCCTATTTCGTTGCTAATAAATTTTAATTCTGTAAGTGGATGAATCATATATTTCAAGGTTGAAAATTACATATTGAGCTTAAAAATCTAAATAGCTGCGAAATCAAATATTCAAAAAAAACCTTAAAACAATAACAGCTATTATCAGTACAAATGTAAATAGGATTTTAATTCAAAAAACATTTTGACCATATTATTTCATGATGGTTTTAATAATTTTTTTTCACCTAATAAAACACTAATTTTATCGCTTAAAAACTAAGCATATGGCAAAGAAAATTATGGTAGTTGTTGGAACTCGACCAAACTTTATTAAAATTACTCAATTTGAAAAAGAATTAGCTAGTTATGGAGATGCTTTTGAATATATATTAGTTCATACTAATCAGCATTACGATACTAATATGTCAGATATATTTTTTTCTCAGCTAAACCTTAAAGAACCAGAATTTTTAACCCTAACTGAAAAAAGTGCTGCATCGCAAATCGGACAAATAATTATTGAACTAGAAAAAAAAGTAAACCAACATCAGCCAGATGCATTAATAGTTGTTGGTGATGTTAACTCTACCTTAGCAGGAGCCATTGTTGGAAACAAAACCAATACACTTCTTTTTCATTTAGAAAGCGGGTTAAGAAGTTTTGATAATGATATGCCCGAAGAAATAAATAGGTTAATTACTGATTTGGTGGCGAATCATTTTTTTGTAACAGAACAAAGTGGTTACGACAACCTTATAGGAGCTGGTAAAAGTTTAGAGCAAGTTCATTTTGTCGGTAATACCATGATAGATACATTGGTAGCTTTTGATGATGTTATTCAGAAAAACGACATCTTAGAAAAACTAAATATTACTGGTAAAGATTTTGTTTTAATGACCATGCACAGACCCTCTAATGTTGACACAAAAGAACGTTTGCTTATTTTACTCGACATTATTAATAAGGTTTCTGAAAAGAATTATTTGATTCTCCCTATACACCATAGAACTAAAAATAGCTTAATTAAACACCACTTATTTGACCTTTTAGAAAATAATTCTAAAGTTATCATTACCGAAGCTTTGAACTACTTTTCTTTTCAAAAACTAATATCCTCATGCAAATATGTACTAACAGATAGTGGCGGAATACAGGAAGAAACTACCTACCGACAAGTACCTTGTTTAACATTAAGAGAAAACACCGAAAGACCTATTACCATTACTTTAGGAACTAATGAATTGGTGGCTTATAATTATGAAGCTGTTGCTAAAAAAATTAATGAGATAGAAACTGGAAATTTCAAAAAAGGCAAAATACCTCCAATGTGGGATGGGCAAGCTACCAAAAGAATTGTAAAAGTATTGCATGAAATACTAACTTAATAGCTCTTTTATTTCACTATTACTACTTAAATACACTAAAAACCTATTTTTTAATTACCTATAAAATTGAATTAAAAAATAATTGCATCTCCTTTTGGTTGCTTAAATTTGCTCTATGATTTTATCTGAATTATCCATCATTAACTTTAAAAACTACGAAGAAGCAAACCTTAAACTTTCTGACACTATTAACTGTTTTTTAGGCGATAATGGTGGCGGAAAAACCAATATTTTAGATGCTATTTATTACTTGTCTTTTTGTAAGAGTCATTTTAACCCAATAGATAGCCAAAATATTAATCATGACGCTCCCTTTTTTGTGGTAGAAGGATATTTTAGTAACCAGACAGAAACAGACAGAGTATATTGTGGTGTAAAAAGAGGTCAGAAAAAAGTTTTTAAATACAACAAAAAAGAATACACTAAACTTGCCGACCATATTGGTAAAATTCCTTTGGTAATCATTACTCCGGCAGATACTTCTTTAATTATTGATGGCAGTGATGTAAGAAGAAAATTTGTTGACGGTATTATTTGTCAGTACGATAATAGCTACCTAAATAACCTGCTTAACTACAATAAAGCCCTACAACAACGAAATTTATTGCTTAAATCTTTTTGGAGCAATCGTAATTTTGATGCTGCTTCACTAGAAATTTGGGACGACCAGCTTATTCAATTCGGAAAATATATTCACCAAGCCAGACAAGAATTTGTGGAACAATTTGCTCCGTTTTTTCAAGAATATTATACCCTACTTAGCAACGAAAAAGAAAAAGTTTTTTTGTTATACGATTCTAAATTAAACGATACTAATTTTGAAACTTTATTGCAGCAAAGTCTTGAAAAAGATAAAGCTACAAGCTATACCAATGTTGGTGTTCATAAAGATGATTTAGTTTTTAATATAGGTGAATTTCCCATAAAAAAGTTTGGTTCGCAAGGACAGCAAAAAACCTATTTATTAGCCTTAAAGCTTGCCCAAGCAGCTCTTATTCAAAATATTAAAAACACAAAAGTTACGCTTTTGCTAGATGATATTTATGATAAGCTAGACAATAAAAGAATGAATCAATTAATTAATATTGTAGGTAGCAAACAATTCGGACAAACATTTATCACAGATACTTCTTTTGATAGAATCCCATCCATACTTGAAAGTGAAAAACTATCGTTTAAAGTATTTAATGTTACCAATGGAAAAATTAACAAGCAATGAGCGACAAACCCATAAAAGAATTAGTTGACAAAATACTTAGAGCTTACGGATATCAAGATCAGTTGGATGAAATTGAACTCATTAAACAATACGAACTTGCTGTAGGAAATATGTTTGTAAAGCATACTGAAAAGGTGTATTTTCAGAATAAAAAATTGTTTGTAAAACTTAATTCTGCTGCTTTAAGGCAAGAAATGAGTTACGCCAAAGAAGCCTTAAAAGAAAAGCTTAACAGCACGATGGGACGACATATTATTAACGAAATTGTAATTATATAAATCACCTAAACATGAAGCTATATAAGGACATTGGAAATGGATTAGCTGCTTACCCAAAAGCAATTGGTTTAATTTTCTCAAACGGATTATGGTGGTATTTTTTATTCCCCATTTTACTTAATATTTTGTTTTTTGTAGGAGGTTTTTATGGTATTGGTGTCTTATCAGAAGCTGTTCAAGACTGGCTAACATCAGTGTTAGAAAGTGATAGTGATACCTTTTTAGGTTTTACTTTCTTAAAAGATGTAGGACTTTATATTCAAAAAATTGCTAGTGGCTTTTTATGGATATTCTTAAAAATTATCTTCTTCTTTATTTTTGCCACTTTTGGTGGGTATATCGTTATTATTTGTCTGTCACCCATTTTTGCTATACTTTCCGAAAAAACAGAAGAAATTTTAACCGGAAAAAAATACCCTTTTAATGCCGACCAACTTATGAGAGACATTGTAAGAGGTGTATTAATTGCCCTCAGAAATGTTTTTATCGAAACATCATTTATCATCCTATTTTTTATACTTAGCTTCATCCCTATTATTGGTCAGGTTGCTGCCATCATTATGTTTTTTATCTCTGCCTATTTTTATGGTTTCTCTTTTATCGATTACTACCTAGAAAGACAAAAATATAACCTAAGCCAAAGTGTAAGGTTTATGAGACTTAACAATGGAGTTGCTATTGCCAACGGAAGTATTTTTGCCTTAGTAATGTTTATTCCATTTTGCGGAATAACACTAGCTGGTTTTGTAGCAATAGTTTCTGTAGTTGCCGCTACTATTTCCACACATAAAGTTATTAATAATCAAAGTATTCAAAATATATAAAGTACAAGTTAAAAAATGTAATGAAAAAAAGTTGACCTTTTCCATATTACATTCTAGCTTAAACAAAACAAACAATTAACACTCCCCCTTGCCCCCTCTCTTTAAAGAGAGGGGGTGAAGTTATCGAAAGATAACTTGGGGGTGAGTCTGAAATGAGAGCAAATAATAATAGAAGTTCCTTAAGAATCTTAATTTAAGAAGGATAAGTACAGGCTCTTCGTAAAAATTATAAATAAACTAAAAAATGAATTACAAAATATCGGCAGTATCTTATGCTAATACCTACCCTTTTTTATATGCATTAAAAAACAGCGAGTTAATTAATAGTATTTCACTTTCGTTAGATTATCCTGCATTGTGTGCCGAAAAACTATTAACCAACCAAGTAGATATTGGCTTAGTACCAGTAGCCATTTTGCCAAAATTAAAAGAATACCATATTATTTCAGATTACTGCATTGGAGCTGTCGGTAAAGTAAAGTCTGTATTACTACTTAGCGATGTTCCTCTTAATGAAATTAAAACCATTTGGCTCGATTATCAATCTAAAACTTCTATTAACCTTACAAAAGTATTAGCTGCCAACTATTGGAAAATAACTCCTGAATGGCAAAATGCAGCAGCAGGTTTTGAAAATCAAATTTCCGAAACTACTGCAGGAGTTCTTATAGGCGATAGAACTTTTAAGTTGGAAAAAGACTACAAATATATATACGACTTATCGGAAGAATGGCAAAAATTTACGGGTTTACCTTTTGTTTTTGCTTGTTGGGTTGCCAATAAAAAGATTGATGTTGAATTTATTAATCAATTTAATAAAGCATTGAGCGATAAAATGTTTGATACTGATAAAGTACTCAACTATTTTAATATTGATGAAGACAAAAAAGCTTTTTTATCGGACTATTTAAAAAACGACATTAGCTACCAACTTGATGAAGCTAAAAAAAATGCTATCGAAAAATTTTTAAGCTTACTTCCTAAATAACTATCTACCAGTTGGTTTTTGATTTTATTCGTGAAAAATAATTTGTTAATATTGTTGTTCACAAATTGAGCTATGTTTTTTCAGTCTGAATTTGTACATTTACAATACTAAATTTGTATTTGATTTAACAAACTTTTTTTGATTATTTAAACCTATCTACACACATGAAACCATTATCGCTAATCATAACGGTATTATTAATATCTACTAGTGTTACCTTTGCTCAAAACGACAAAAAAAAGAGTAAAATAACCTATAAACTTAAAATGGCAGAAGCCAACCATGCTTTGGTGGGCGACAGAAACTACAGAGCCGCACTTAATATTTACAGAGAACTTATGACAAGCTTTACCAATGACGCTATGATTAATTATAGAATTGGAGAATGTTACTTGGCTATGAATGATGCTGAATTGGCTGTTGAATATTTTTTAAATGCAAAAAACCTTGATGAAAAAATTGCTCACGAACTATATTTTAAACTCGGAGAAGCTTATCATAAAAACGACCAATTAGATGATGCTCTTGGTGCTTTCAATCATTTTAAAGCCAATGCCAAGAAAAAATATTTAAAGCATAATGATGTAAACAAAATGATTACTCAGGTAAATTATGCCATAAAAATGAAGCAGCACCCTGTTGATGTTAACATAGAAATTCTTTCTAAAAACATTAACTCAAGAGGTGGAGATTATGCTCCTTCTATTACTGCTGATGGTAAAACCATGATTTTTACTTCCAGAAGATCTGACACTAAAGGCGGTGGAGTTGATAAAGCTGGTGATTATAAATATTTTGAAGATATATATATTGCTCAATGGGATTCTGTAAACAATGAATGGGGAAAAGCTTACCCTATTGAAGGCAATATTAATACCGATGGACATGATGCTTGCCTAAGTATTTCGCCAAGTGGTGAAGAAATTTTTATTTACCGTAATGATGGAAATTTATATATTGGAGACATTTTCGTTTCTAAAAAGAGAAATTCTGGGAAATGGAGCATGCCTAAACCTTTAGAAAAACCCATAAATACTTCTTACTTTGAAAGTTCTGCTCAACTAACTGCCGATGGAAATTATCTCTTTTTTGTTAGTGAAAGAACAGGTAAAAAAAATAATCCTGTTGGAAAAGGAGATATTTATGTTTCACAAAAAAAATCTAATACAGTATGGTTAGAGCCTAAAAATTTAGGTTCAACTGTTAATACTCCAGAAGACGAAATTTCAGTTTTTATTCACCCAGATGGAAGAACTTTGTTTTTTAGCTCTAAAGGTCATTTATCTATGGGTGGTTATGATATTTTTATGACAAGACTTCAAGATGACAGTACCTGGACAACTCCACAAAACTTAGGATACCCAATAAATACTGTAAATGATGACTTACATTTTGTGTTAAGTACAGATGGAAAAACAGCTTACTACTCTAACCAAAGAAAAGACGGTATGGGAGATAGAGACATTTATAGAATTGACATGAGTAAGTATCCTGTTTTAACAGAAGGTGTAGCTATTAATCTTTCTATATTAAAAGGAGAAATTAAAAACCCTGAACAAGAATTTGTTGTTGCTAAAATTGATTTTAAAGATGAAACTGGAAAAGTAGTTGCTTCAACCACATCAACTGATGAAGGGCATTATTTTATAACTTTAGTAGGAAATAAAAAATATACCTTAGAAATTACAGCTGAAGGTTATCAAACACTTACAAAAACTGTTGAATTAGGCATTGGAAAAGAAACCATACTTACACAAACTGCTAATTTTGTTATTGAAAGATAACGTTTTATTCTAATAGCTTTTTTAAACGTGCTAGCGACTGTTTATTATTTTTTGTATTCATTGTATTAAGTATAGTACTTTTTTCTTTTGGTGTTAAGTGCCAACTCAAAGAGATTCTACTTTCTTCATTTTCCAATTCAAAATCTATTATATGAACTTGTTGTTCAATATCGTTACCAAGATATTGTACCATTTCATCAAAGTTATAATCTTGCATAGCAAACAAATTACTATAAAAGCTACCTAAAGGTGTAGAAAAAGATTCTGTAATACTTCTTAACGGACTGATATTAATCTTTTTATTTTTTTCCTTATCTCTTATCTGAATAATTATAACTCCAGAAGTGTTATGGTTTATCCATTGTTTAAAAGTATGCATGTATTTGAATGTAGTTAAAGCCCCATAATTATCTCTAACTCCTGCATCTAACACATCTATTTGTGGGTTTGTTGGCAGTGTTACGCTAGGCATAATATAAGGGAATGTAGCACTCATACGAATAGCACTTGTAAATTTTAAATTCATGGCATCTTGTTCTTTAAAAAGTCTTGTAAATTCAACATTTTCAACTATAGGGTTGTTTAATGTATTATTTTTAGGGAAGTTATTACTTAAAAAAGAAATTGGTTGGCTGGAAATAAGCAACCTCCTACCATCATTTATAATAGTAGAAGAAAAAATAAGCATTGGAATTTCAGCAGTTTTTTCAGGGATTACATAATCTGCAATTCTTTTATCAAAAACGTTGTTTGTATTCATTAATAGCTGACGCTCAAAAGCATAAGCTCTATCTTTTAAGTATGTATATTTACCGTCATTATATGTTTTCATTCTAATAAAAAAATCATTAGTAGCAATACTAAAAGCTATAGGGTTTAATAAGTCTTTACCCATATTTTCAATGTGTTCATTAGTGTTTTTATATTTAAAATTATGTTGTTTTTCTCTTAAAAACAATTCTCTATAATACGCTGCACCTATCATCCCTCCAGAGGAGCCAGAAATAAGGTGGACATGGTTAAAAAAATCATTTTCAAAAATACTATCTAAGTGATGTAGCGTAAAATAAGTCCATAACATAGCTCTAGAACCTCCTCCACTAGTGTTTATAAAAATTAACTTAGGTTTATCTTTATTTGTTTTAGACTTCCATGCATTTAAAATTTCAATACTATTTTTTTTGTCGTTTATATTATTTTCTTCATTCAACCTTAAATTGTTTAATTCTTTTAAGGAGTAAGTTGCTTTTACAGTATTATAATTTAAACCATAAGCCATATTTTCATAAGAAAATACATGGTATTTAGATAAAAGATTGATTAAAGCTAACAAAATAATAAAAGCAAATGTAGTCCAACCTTTTAACCATGTATGTAAAGCACTTAATAGTATTAAAATCATGGTAAAAAATAGTATCACACTAGCACTAGCAGGTATAATAAAGAAAGCGTTTTCATGGAAAAGACCTAATATAATATAGGATATAAAAATAATTATCTCAAAAAAAGATGCATTTAAGTGATTATGTTTAGTAATAGAGCGTAACATTTCTGTATCGTAATGAGAAATATCTTTTGCTGGTTTAACATTAAATGGAGTGTTTAAATAAGATTCTACATGCCATTTTTCTCTTTTCCTTAAGAAATTATATAAACTTTCATCTCTTAAAAAAAGGGTGTTTATTGGTTTGCCGCTTTCTTGGTCGTGTTTAATCCCTAATAAAGTAAAAATATTTCTGTTAGTAGATAAAAAATAGGTTAACGAAACAATAACATTTATTGTATAACCCACAATAATTCCTAAAACATAAATGGATATTTCTGTTATAGAACTATTTTCATTTTCAAGATGATAGAATATTACTTTGTAGATATAAAACAGTATAAAGATTAGCGGTATTAAAGAGTTGTTAATGCAATAAACAACAAAAGGTCTTCTTAAAGAGGCTATAAATTGAAACCTACCGCTATTGATAATATAGCCAGTAATATTATAAGTCATAACAAAACCACCAATGGAAAACCCCATAATTAAGTACGACCAAAAGCTAATGGTATTTAAATATTCTGGTGCTAAAAAAAGATAGGGAATGCCATATTTATTAGCAAAAGATTCGCTAACAATACTAAAAAGTATTATCCAAAACAACAGTAATAAATGGTTTCTCTTTAGGTTGACTAAAAAGAGTTGAACTGGAAAGAAAAAAACTATTTTCCGAATCATGTTAAAATTGAAATCATAAAATAAGCATAATGAAAACTTACGCTCTCTCTTACGAAGAATACTAAGTTTGGTTTAAAAAGTTGACTTGTTTGTTAGCTTGTCTGCTAATTTTCCAGAAAAAGAAATAAAGAATTTCAATACATCATAGTACAAAGTAATTATTAATACTATAGACATTAACCAAATAACTATAATGTTGTACCAAAAAGTATCTATTGTTAATCCGAAAATCTTTTTTACTGGAGCATAAAAATGTGCTCTTACACCATCCGGTTCTAAATATACTGGATCTATTTTCTGATATAAATTACCTTCAAATTCTAAAATTCTATTCAGCTCGTTTTTATTTTTAACAAAATCAGATAAGGCATCGTTAGTATATCCATTTTTCATTTCTATAAAAAACGCTTTTGAAGTAGAATCTGCATTTAGTTTGGTAGCTAGTGCATCTTTCTTTTTGTTGGCTTTTTTAAATATGTTTAGAAAATAACCATTCAATTCATTTATATAATTGTGGGTTTCTCTAATTATCGACAGGTCAATCTTTTCTGGATAAAGGTTATCCACCAACTTAAATTGAACAGATGAATTGTTAGCATTTTCTTTAGTTATTTCATTCCTCAACAATAACAAAGCTTCTTCAACATATTCTTTTTTTTCTGGGTTTTTAAGGTTATTCTCTACTCCACTAATTTTTTCTTTCAGTTTCGATAACCAAAAGTTCTTTTTAAATTCTGCTTGTTTAAGGTCTTTATCTAATTCATAAAATCTAGCTTCAAACTCATTGTCTTTAAACTGATGTACCGCTATTGCTTCATAAGCCCAACGAGATGCCATTACCTCTCCTACTAAAGGAACATGGGTTGGATTAGTAACTACAGGATTTAATTTATCAAACTTTACAATTACACCACTCAACAAAAGTTGAGGAATAACTAAAAATGGAATTAAAATGTAAATGGTTACAGCAGAGTTAAAACTTGCTGAAATATTTAAGCCCATCATATTGGCAAAACAAGCAGTGGTAAAAAGTACCGACCAATAAGCTGTATTCATGCCTTGTATGCCTAAAATATAATTTCCTATTAATACAAAAGAAAATGTTTGAATGGCTGAAATAACAAACATTATGGTTATTTTAGAAAACAAATAACTCGATTTACTTAAGTTAAGGAATTTCTCTCTTTTTCTTATTTTTTGGTCTCTAATTATTTCTTCGGCACTAACTGTTAAACCTATAAATAAGGCAACAATTACCGACATAAACATATATGCTGGTAAGTTTTCATTTTCTCTATAAATATAACCTAGTTCGTTACTATTATCTGTGTTAAAATACCTAACTATGAAAGCTAAAATGAAAGCCAAAACAGGTGCTTCCAAAAAGTTAATCATTAAATATTGCTGATTGGTTAACTTAGAAAGTATATCCCTAATAATAAACACCTTAAACTGGTTCCATTTATTAGGAATGTTAAAACTTATTTTTGGAGCTGATACTATTTCTTTAGGCTGTTCAGCTAATTCTTTAGGTTCAATCAGTTCCTGGTATTTTTTATACCATTCTTTTGGTGTAATTTTTCTGTTTTCTGTAGCATGTCCGTATTCATCTACCACTCTTGCCTCAATAATGTTAAATATCTGCTCAGAATTTACATTACCACAAGTAATACATTCACTTTCGTTGCTATTTACATGGTGTACCTGTTCTTTAAAGTAAATTACCGCATCTACAGGGTTTCCATTATAAATTGGATATCCTCCAGTATCTAAAATCAATAGGTTATCAAACATTTTAAAGATGTCTGATGATGGTTGATGTATTACCACAAATACTAATTTACCTTTAAGTGCTAACTCTTTAAGTAAATCCATTATGTTTTCAGAATCTCTAGAAGATAATCCTGAAGTTGGTTCGTCAACAAACAATACAGATGGCTCTCTTATAAGCTCTAATGCTATGTTTAGTCGCTTTCTTTGTCCACCACTAATGGTTTTATCTAATGGACTACCCACTTTTAAGTCTTTAGCTTCATAAAGCCCAATACTCATTAAAACATCTGCTACTTTTTTAACCAATTTATCTTCAGCTAAATCAGCAAAACATAAGCGAGCATTATAATATAGGTTTTGAAAAACGGTTAGTTCTTCAATTAATAAATCATCTTGAGATACATAACCAATTACTCCTTCAATTTTCTCAGGTTCGTTGTGTATATCAATACTATTTATACAGATTTTTCCAGTGGTAGGAGCGTAAGTACCATTCAACAAGTTGAGCAAGGTAGATTTTCCCGCCCCACTAGCTCCCATAATTCCTACCATTCTCCCCGACTCTTCATTAAAGCTGAAGTGATGCATTCCCATATTACCCCCTTTAAACCTGTAGGTAATATTTTGTACGCTAAATACTATTCTTTCTGCATCATCATTATCAAAAAACTTGGTAATAATATCGCTATAATAGATAGGTTGTACCTTAGAACTTCTTATAGAAGAACCTTGGTTTAACAAGCTTGATTGAGCTTTTCTTAAAATAATTCCATTTAGATAAAGTGCACTTTTTCCAAAGTAACGTACAAAAAATAAGTTTACACTTTCAATTTTAATTACTCTAAGCTCTCCTTCTAACCCATCAGAAAAAATATGTTTGCTTTTTTCTAGCTTATTTTCTTTGTTATTATCTACCACCAACAAGTTAGGAGAGTCTATTGGTTCTTCTATGGTGTTTTTAATAAATTGTAAGCATAACTCATGCTCTTCTTTAGAAATATTAAACGTTTCTGAAACGGTAGAAACAAATTCTAATTCTTGTTCTGATGGATTATTGTTAGCATAAATAAATTCTAACAAACGAATAAGCACAATGATTTTCTGCTTTTGAGCAAGCTCTTCGTTAATTTGAGTACAGATTAAAAGAATTTTTACAGAATTTACTGAAGTTCTTTTTTGTTTTTTAGAACCATCTGCTTTTCGAGTTTTCTCTTCAATAAATTTATCATAAAGAGCTAAATACTCTTCAACCAATTGTTGGTTAAGTTGTTGAGTTAAAAATGAAATTACAATTGCTCTACTTTTTTCAGATGTATCTGTAGCTTCAGATACAATGGAAAACAATTGCATTAACGCCTTGAGTATTCGTTCGCTCATCTATAATTTTTTAAAAAAAAAGGCATTATTTAATATCCAAACAATGCCTTTAAATTTTATTAAAATTTTATTTATTGTTTAAACCCAACTAGTAAAACTGCACAACCAGAAGCTGATACATTAGGATCTAACTGAGCTTCAATAATGCAATCTAACGTATTAGTAATTTTAAAATCCCAGTAAGGAGCATTACTATGTTCTTTATTGGTGAAAATTAAATTTCTTTCTCTATCATAAACAGAAAAAATCAAATTGCCATCAGAAAAACCGCTACAAGCAGCAAACCTGTAAGTGCTACCTCCATAAAGAACCATGTTGAATTCAGCAATTTCATCATCTAACAAAAGTGCTCTGTAGTTTTGTCCGTCAGAAATGTATTGTTTAGTGATGTTGTTTTCACATAAAGTGGCAACAGTATCGCACGGAGATTGAGCAAAAACTGAATTAAAAGAGAAAATGGTAATTGCTACTACTAATAATTTGAA
Organism: Vicingaceae bacterium; assembly: GCA_032251145.1. Lineage (GTDB taxonomy): Bacteria > Bacteroidota > Bacteroidia > Flavobacteriales_E > Vicingaceae > BRH-c54. The sequence goes on from JAVVER010000016.1 coordinate 32,641, forward strand.
ACCTGCTTTTTTCATTTTTGTTGTTTTTATATGGTTGAAATGGCGTTACCCATTTAATATCGTTTGTTTATTAACTTATTTTTATTAACTGATTAGTTCTGCTCTAATTTTTCCAATCTTCTCAGTAATTTGTTTCAATACTTCAGGAGAAATATTAACGGTTGTAGTACTGTTAATTGTTGTCGTTTTTTTAGCAACATCAACAGTTGGTTCAACAAATGTATAAGTTATTTCTACTTTTTCAAAGATATCATTCAACTCCATTAAATCATCTACCAAAGTAGAAAACTCAGGCTGATCATAATAAGGAGTTAATAATTTAATTAGATTATAAACAGTATTTTTTTGCTCTCCTACTCTATTAATAATTTCTTTATTAGAAGTCATTTCTGCACTGTTGGTAGTAAAGTATAAACTTTCTACCCATCCACCAGCAAGGATTAAAGCTCCAATATGGTTTTGGTCATTATTTTTTAAATACTTATCGCTAGATTTATATGCTTCAGAAACCAAAGAAAGCACTGAATCTTGGTTGCCAATATTTTTTTCGAAACGTTCTACCAATTCCATATCAAAAGCACTGCTAACCCCTAAATCATCTCCTAAAGTTTTAACTGCAGTAAGAAAAGAAATAGCGTCTGGAGTTTGATCGTAAAGTGTTAAATAACCTAAATCTGCTCCATAAATTCCTAAGTTAACCGCTTTTTTAAAGTTAGTTGAGTAACCAGTAACCTTTGATGGTACATTTAAAATATCTTTATTGTAAGTTACTCCCGCACCTTTTATAAGGTATGCTGTTTGAATTGGAGAAGGAATACTAAAAACTTTACCATCCAATTCTAATAATTGGGTGTTATTAGCATTTTTTTCTTCTACCTCTACTGTTTCAGTTGAGTCGTCTTTTGATTGATCATCTCCACAACTAACAGCAAAAAATGCTGCAAGAGATAGTAATAATGCTTGGTTCTTTAAATTGAAACGTGTTGTCATTTTTATTGTTTTAGAAATTTTTCTATAGATGCAAATAAACAAAAAATCTTTAATAGTAAAAAATATTATTATATATGTATTTAAAAATCATTGTTAATCGTTAAATATTTTACTATGAATGAATAAATATCTCAGCAAAATTCCAAAAATTACGGCAACAATAAAATATATCATTGCCATAAAATATTCCTGAAAAATGAATTTACCTATAAAAAATAAGGTAGAATAAGTTAAAATTACCGCACTCGTCCAACAAAAAAGCAACATGGGTATTTGAGATTTTTCTTTTGGTACTCCCAACTTTTCTCTAATGGTGTTCCATGCTCCTTGAGGTTTTACTTGTAAATAAAACTTTTTTAAGGTTGTTTCACTTTCTTTTGGTGTTAAAAAAGTTACCGTTATCCATATTATGGTTGTAAAAGCAGTTGTAAATAACAATATACCTTCGTTAGCAATAAATGAATTTCCAACAGCTGGTATTTCAAATTGTGGAGCAATTAAAAATTTAGCTATGGAATAACCTAGTATTGGAGCTAAAGTAGCACTTATTTCACTCCATATATTTATTCTGCTCCAATACCATCTTAAAATTAAAACTGCTCCCAATCCTGCCGATGAAGCTATTAAAAACCTTGCTGCTCCATCTATGGTTTCTATAAAAGAGGTAATAACTAACGCTATCACCATTATCATAACCGTAAAAATACGCCCTACTTTTACCATTTTTTGCTGGTCAACCTCTTTTTTATTTTCTTCTAATTGTCTTTTATACAAATCGTTGGTAAGATAACTCGCTCCCCAATTTAGTTGTGTTGAGATGGTACTCATATAAGCTCCTAAGAAAGCAGTAAATATTAATCCTCTTAAGCCTGTTGGCATAAAATCTCTCATCGCCATAACAAAACCATTGCCTGCATTTTCTTGTGTAAGTTCTGGATAAACTACCAACGCACAAAGTCCCACGATTATCCAAGGCCACGGACGAAGTGCATAGTGTGCTATCTGAAAAAACAAAGTAGCCAATACAGCACTTTTCTCATTTTTTGTACTCATCATTCGTTGAGAAATGTACCCACCTCCTCCAGGTTCATTTCCTGGATACCAACTTGCCCACCACTGAACGGCTACAAAAGACAAAAAAGCACCAATGGTTAATCCAAATGTTCCGATATTACTCCCAACATCATTACCTATGGTAGGAAAGAAATCAAAACGCCATGAAGGTAATTTTTCTTGCAATCCTGTCATACCACCTACTTGTTCAGAGTTCAACATAATAATAGATAGAATAATACACCCTGCCATTGCCAATACAAACTGAACTGCATCTGTAATAGCAACACCAAGTAATCCCGAAAGTGAGGAATAAATGGCTACAAACACCAACAAAATACTTATAATGATAAAAGCTGTTTGGTAGTCTATATTTAAGAACAACATTAATATTTTAAGCATGGCTGCATTTACCCATCCTATTACAATACAATTAAAAAAAACACCTAAATAAAAAGCCTTAAAATTTCTGAAAAGCTTGGCGGTTTTCCCTGAATAACGAAGTTCTATAAATTCTAACTCTGTTAACACATTAGCTTTACGCCATAATTTTGCAAAAAAGAAAGTAGTTAGCATCCCTCCTATTAACATGTTCCACCAAAGCCAGTTACCAGAAACACCATTTTGCCTAATTACTTCTGCTACCCACAAAGGCGTATCAGCAGCAAACGTGGTGGCAACCATAGAAATTCCGGCTACATACCACGGTAAATTTCTTCCAGCAAGAAAAAAATCTGTTAATGAACCACTCGATTTGCCTTTAAACTTTATTCCTATATAAAGACTAAGTGATAAAAACAATCCTACAATTATCCAATCTATTGGTGCTAACATAATTTTGAAAAAATAATCCGAAAAGTAGTAAAGTTTATTCAAACAGTCTTAATTTAGATTTTTTGATTATTAACATTCTTAAATTAATAAACCCAATGCATCAAATAGACCTTCAGCAAATCCATTCTTACTCTAAATTAGAGCTTATTGCCAAACAAGTGGTAGAAGGTTTTATTACAGGTTTGCACAAAAGTCCTTTTCATGGTTTTTCTGTTGAATTTGCCGAACATAGGCTTTACAACACCGGAGAATCAACAAAACATATTGATTGGAAATTGTATGGCAGAACCGAAAAACTCTTTATTAAAAGATATGAAGAAGAAACCAATTTAAGATGCCAGCTTATTATAGATGCCTCTTCTTCCATGTATTTTCCAGAAATAGATGTTAATGCTGATAAATTCAATAAAGTTAAATTTTCTGTTTATGCTGCTGCTGCAATTATGAATTTGCTAAAAAAACAACGAGACGCTGTTGGCTTAAGTATTTTTTCGGATAAATTAGATGTTCATTCTCCAACAAAATCGAGTAGCGTACATCATAAATACCTTATTAATGAATTGGAAAGTTTAATAAATGCTCCAAAAAAAAATACCAAAACATCATCCATAAATGCGTTGCATACTATTGCAGAAACGGTTCATAAACGCTCGTTAATGATCATTTTTAGCGATATGATGGAAAATGTTGCCGATGATGAACAATTATTTGCGGCTTTACAGCATTTAAAATACAACAAACACGAAGTAATTCTTTTTCATACTTACGATAAAAAATTAGAGCTAGATTTTGAGTTTGAAAATCGTCCTTATCAGTTCATCGACCTAGAAACTGGCGAAGAAATTAAGGTTCATCCTAATGATGTGAAGAAAAATTACATTGAAAACATGCAAAAAAGAAAGAAAATGCTCAAATTAAAATGCTTGCAGTTCGGAATTGAGTTTGTTGAAGCGGATGTAAATCAAGGATTTAATTCTATCCTTCAAAGCTATTTAATAAAAAGAGCAAAAATGATGTAATTTTTTTTTAAAATCTTTTGCAGATTTAAAAATTGAAGTATATTTGCAGCCCTCAAAGGGAGATCTTTTTTAGATATCAAAACGTTCTTCTCTTTTTTTGAAAATATTTTTTAAATTAAGAGAAAAAATAAATTTACTTTAATAGTAAAGGTCCGGTAGTTCAGTTGGTTAGAATACCTGCCTGTCACGCAGGGGGTCGCGGGTTCGAGTCCCGTCCGGACCGCCAACAAAGAAATAGTCTGCATGGCTGTAGACTACAGAAACCCCTAAGGTGTATCAATACTTTAGGGGTTTTGCTTTTATTACAATTTTATAAGTTTGTTTTAAAATTATTTTTTGTTACAAAAAATCTTATATTTGGTGGAGTTTATCCCGAAGCATTGAGGGAATGCCAACGGAAACAGAATTGCCAAACACCAATACGGAAACATGACACCCAACAGCAGCACCATTAATTTTGACCCCGCTATCCCAACCGATTGGGAAAAAAGCACCTATTATACCCGTGATGCCCAAGGCAACGTAATGGCTATTTACGAATACACCATAGACGATGTTACCCAAGACAACCACTATACCCTTACCGAACGCAACATTTATGGAAGCAGCCGCTTAGGCAACAACAACGCCCCCGTAGAAATGATAGCTACCACACCGCCTAATCCTAGCCAATATAGCCACCACATAGGCTACCGACAATATGAGCTAAGCAACCATCTCGGTTCAGTAAGAGTAGTAATTTCAGACCTCAAACAGCTTAATAATCAGGGCGATTTAACCACTATTGATGCCAATGATTATTTCAGTCCAAGTGTGTTGAGCTTTTCCGATACGTATCCTTTTGGAATGAGTATGAGGGATTTTAATCCGAATGAAATGAGGTACTTTTTTCAAGGGCAGGAAAAAGAGAAAGATGCTGTTTTTGAGGGATTGGCTTTTAAATATAGAATACACGATGCAAGAATAGGACGATTTTTAAGTATTGACCCATTATTTAGAAGTTTTCCACATAATAGTTCGTACGCCTTTAGTGAAAATAGAGTAATAGATGCATTAGAAGTGGAAGGGCTTCAGGTTGTGGCTCTTGGGACATCTGATACATATTCTTTTGGAGGTAGTAAGTTTACTTCAGAGGGAGTTCTATTAGATTTTTCTAAACCTCAATTAGCACTTTATTCTTTCAAAACTGTTGGTTATGGAGTAGAATCAGCAGTAAGTATCGCACAGCACAGGTTTTTCGCTTATTATCCAAACGCTGATGTTTCTCAACTTAGTGGAGATGGAGTTGAAGTTAGCGTTGGTGGTGGAGAAGGATTTATATCAGGAGCAGTAGGTATTTCATATAGTGTGGGTCCTGAAGGAAAAATTGATGAATCAAAAGGAAGGAGTTTTTCTATTGGAGGCACTTTATCATTTCCACCTATTTCAGGTGATTTTTACGAAACTAATACTTCAATTACCCCCTTAAATAGAGCAGCTATATTGATGGTTTCTTCACATGTTATTGATATTGAACTTTTAAGGATAGCGGAAGAAAAAAAACCTTTAGAGGTGGATGTAATATATTATCAAGAGGGTTTAAATACAAACAATAAAATTATTGAGGAAGTACATAAGAAACTTGAAGTGTTAGAGCCTAATTCAAAGGAATGGAAAAATGTAATAATACAAGAATTGATTCCACAGCTTGAAGGAAGACGAAACAATAGAAGAAAACTAAAAGAAGTAAAAGAAGAGTTAAAAAAACTTAAGGATGTAGAGAAAGCTCTTGAGGTGTTAAAATCCAATGTTGCTAAAGAAAAATCGGAAAGTAATTAATTATGTGCGAAAAAGATACTTATCTACTCTTTATTTTGAATTAAAAGAGAGATGTTTCTTTCCTCTGTTTTGGTAAATAATATGATTATGATTGTATTTGTTTTACTACATTCTATGAAGTTGTTTAAAGTCCTTTGTTAATAAAACACCAATAGTACAACATATTGAT
>JAVVER010000017.1:0-38193 GCA_032251145.1 Vicingaceae bacterium
ATCAATATATTGTACTATTGGTGTTTTATTAACAAAGGACTTTAAACAACTTCAACATTTTAAATGAACATAGAAGAATATAGAGCATATTGTATCAAAAAGAAAGGCGTTACAGAAAGCTTTCCTTTCGACCAAAACACATTGGTTTTTAAAGTAATGGGGAAAATGTTTGCCTTGGCAGATGTAGATAATTTTGAATCGATTAATTTAAAATGTGAACCCGAAAGAGCAGTTGAATTAAGAGAAAAATATATGGGTGTTTTACCCGGTTATCACATGAATAAACAACATTGGAATACCGTTTTAGTAGATGCAGATGTGAGTGATAAAATGTTGTATCAATTAATTGATGATTCTTACGCACTTATTGTAAAATCATTGACCAAAAAACTACAAAACGAATTATTAAACTTAGAATAGTTAGCCTTTATTGGTTTCAATTCGTTGATTAATGATAATTTTGCCAAAAATCTCCTTATTATGTCAGTAATCAGAATTACCAAAGAATTTAAGTTTGAAATGGCTCATGCCTTACTAGGTTATGATGGTCCATGTAAAAATATTCACGGACATTCATACAAATTAAATGTTACCGTTAAAGGAAAAATTAAAAATGGCACTTCAGATTCTGATGAAGGAATGGTAGTAGATTTTGGTATCATCAAAAAAATTGTAAATGACTTAATCGTTCATAAATACGACCATGCCTTGGTCTTAAATGAAAAAATGGACATAGATTTTACTCAGTTTGATTTTATGCCTAAATTGATTACAGTTCCATTTCAACCTACTTGCGAAAACCTATTAATATATTATGCAGCCTTAATTAAAGCTCAATTACCTTCTAATATTACGTTGCACAGCTTATTTTTAAGAGAAACACCCACCTCTTACGCAGAGTGGTTTGCAGCAGATAATTGAAATAAAAATGTATTAATCAGGCTGTTTTAAGTTAATTAACCTTTTGTAATAAAAGATTAAAGGGTAAAGCGATAGCAAAATAAAACCTGCTCCTATAAAGTAAGTCCAAATAATATTGTTGTCTTTAGAGAAAAAAGCAAGTGAGAAAATTCCTATAAAAGTAAAGCGTAAGAATATATTGATGGACTGAAAAACACTACCTGTTCTGCCAATTATATTATTAGGGATGTGGTTAAAAATATAGGTTACACGCATAATTCTTGAACCTGAATTGGTTAATCCTAACACAAAACAACTTAATACCAATACAATAGAACTTTTGGTAAATACCAATACCAACAAAGTAGCAATAGCTAAACTCATTAAAATAATAATGGCTTTAATAGTATTGGTTTTCATAAAAACACGGTGAATTCCTAATCCTGCCGATAAAGCTCCTAGTGCTTGTAAAACTTCTGCAGAAGCGTAAATAGAAGCGTCTTGCTTTAGGTGGTTAGAAATATAGATGGGTAGAAGTTGGTGAATGTGAATAAGCACAATTACAAAAATGGCAAAAGAGCCAACGCCAAAGTGAAATATTAAAGGATGCTCTTTAAGGTATGAAAAACCAGATTTTAATCGGTTAAAGATGTTGCCTGAGTTCAGGGTTTCTACAAAGCTTTTTTCATATTTAATAAGTGATATTAAACCTAAAGCTAACGCATAAGTAATAGCATCAAGCAAGAAAATTTCGTGCATTTGCCAAGGTTCTATTAATAGGAAATCAAAACTTTCTAAACCAAGTTTTGTAAGAAAATTAGCGTTAATTCCTGTAATTAAAACAGCCGCTAACGCTCCAGCAATTATACTGGTAGATTGACCTTGGACTTCAATTAATGAGTTTATTTTTCTATAGTCTTTTTTGTCGCTAATTTCTTGTCCGAAAGCATAAAGCGTAGGGTAGTGGATGTTATAAACAAACATGGTGTAGCAAAAAACTGCACCAATACCAATAGCAGAAAGTCCGTTGTTGTAAAAACCAAAAGCAGCAATACTGCCAATGAATAGCGTACCCACTATGGAAATGGTTAAAAAAATGTTTTTTCTAGAATATTTGTCAATTAGCGTACCTACATATAAACCCCAAAAAAGTGAAAGAATGGTAGCAGTTCCGTACATTATTCCAAAGGTAGAGCTTTGTTTAAGCACATCGGCAAAATACCAAGGAATGGCTAACATACTAATGCCCTGAGCCATGCCCGAAACAGCATTGGCACTGAGTAATAAATAAAGTGCTTTTTTGTTTTGCATTCCTTACTTTCCTGAGAAATAAATAATTTTAAATTGTAACAGCTAACCATTGTTTAAGTTTTTTCATTCGTTTGCGTAAGTTTGCGTATGAAAAACCTATGTTGGTTTGAAGTGCAAAAGTACCTCTTTTATGGCTCAATTTTTTAAAAATATGCACCCCGAAAAAGCCTTAGAAAAAGCTAAATGGTATTGTTCTTTTCAAGAAAGATGTAAACAGCATGTGCTGAACAGATTAATAGCATGGAATGTGGAAAAACAATATATGGATGACATTATTGAAAAGCTAAAAGATGATGATTTTTTAAATGAAACACGTTTTGCGGAAGCTTTTGTAAGAGGAAAGTTTTCTATTAAAAATTGGGGAAAAATAAAAATTACTGCTCAACTATATCAACTTCATATTAATAAAAAAGATATAGATGTAGCCTTGGCAACTATTAATGAAGACGAATATTTAAAGACGTTAAACCAGTTGGCAGAAAAGAAAAAAGAGCAACTGAAAGAAGAGCAAGATGCGAATGAACGAAAAGCAAAACTTTTTCGTTATTTGTCCTCAAAGGGTTATGAATCAGACTTAATATATAAGGTATTATAAGAACATAAAAATTGCAGTTGATTTTTGTATTTTTGTTTACTTGAAATTAAATTAGTTTATGGAAGAAATTTTAGACATATTAAAGTACATTTTACCTTCGTTGGTAGTGTTGGCAGCTACTTTATTGGTAATTAAAAAGTTTATGGATGCTGAGCAACGTAAACACATGTACGAAATAAGAAAAGAAAACCAAAAGGTAACTACTCCTTTACGTTTGCAGGCTTACGAAAGAATTGTTTTGTTTTTAGAAAGAATTTCTCCTGAAAATTTAGTGTTGAGAGTACACAAATCAGGTATGAGTGCTAAATTATTGCAAGATAATTTAATTATAACAGTTAAAACAGAGTTTGAACATAATGTAGCTCAACAAATTTATATTTCATCCTCTTCGTGGGATGTAGTGAAAAAAGTAAAAGAAGATATTATTAGAGCGATAAATATAGCAGGTTCTCAATTACCAAGCGATGCAACAGGTGTAGAATTTGGACAAAAACTTTTTGAGGTGATGTCGAAATTAGAAAAGTCGCCAACTCATGTAGCTATTGGCATTTTAAAAAATGAAATCAGACAGTTGTTTTAATTTTTACTAAGCCTTGCCAAATAACCATAATGGTCATCTTCAAAAATTACTTCACATTTTAAGTTAGCTTTTTCAGCATGTTCTTTTAGCTTTTCAAAATCTACAAAAAGCCAAGAGAATTCAGAAGATAAATGATTATTGTATTTCATTTGGTAAGTAACTTCACCGTAATATTCTCCATTTAGATTTAGCCAAATTGAGCCATCTTCTTCAGTAAACATGTATTTGATGTCTGATGAGTCTAGTAAAATCTGTCCTCCTTCATTTAGCAAAGCAGCAGCATGATTAAGAAAATGAGTCAGTTTATTTAATCTTTGGGCAATACCAACACCATTCATCAATAATAAAATAGTATCAAATTGTTGATGGTTAAACTCCATAAAATCTGTTTGTAAAACATTTAAGCCACGTTCTTTCATTACTTCAACAGCACCTTTAGAAATATCAATAGACAATACATCTAAGCCTTTTCCTTTTAAGATTAAACTATGCGTGCCGCTTCCAGCACCAACATCTAATACTTTTCCATAACAATACGAAAGAGCTTTTTGTTCTAACTCGGGTATTTGGTCAGCTTTTCTAAATAAGTAATTTAAAGGCAATTCATCATCTTCGGCAATAGAAGAAATTACTGTAATATTTTCTTTGTTATTACCTTTAAAGTAATCTCTTAAAGCAGTGCCTAAAATATCGTTGTTGGACATAATGTTGTATTTAAGTACAAAATAACTCTATTTTCATTTAATAATATCAACTCATTATTTAAAATGTTAAAAGTTACACACCCCTAACTCCTTTCAAGAGAGGAATTACATGACATATAAACAGATTGCTTCTGCTCCTACACGTTTAGCCAAAGCAGTGCATTGCAATGACGTTAAAGGATTGCTTTGTGTGTTGGGAAAGTCCCCCTTTCGGGGGATTAGGGGGCTTAAATGAGATGTCTTGATTTTATTTCCAAATATTTATTGATGGAATTGATGGTTAAATTTTCGGGAGCAGTATATATAGTTTGAATTCCGTGCTGATTTAGTTTTTTCATAATCAGTTTTTTCTCAAATAAAAATTTATCTGCAATGGTTTGTCTGTAAACATCAGTAGTATTGTAAACTTCATTTTTAGTGATAGTAGTAAGTTCAGTGTTTTCAAAGAAAATACATATTAAAAGATGATTTTTAGCAATACTTTTTAAGTAAATAAGTTGTCGATCTAAACTATCGAGTGTTTCAAAATTGGTAAAGAGCAGCATTAAACTTCGCTGCGGAACTTTATATTTTATAGTGCTATAAAGCATTTCATAATTACTTTCGGCAAAACCTGTTTTTTGTTTGTAAAGCAATTCCATAATTCGTTGCATTTGCAAGCCAGAATTATCTGTTTTAAGCACATTTTTAATCTTATTATTAAAAGTGATAATGCCAGGTTTATCGTATTTTTTAGCAATTATATTAGATAAAACTAAAGAAGAATTGATAGCATAATCTAGCAAAGTAAGTTCGTTAAATGGCATTTTCATACTTCGTCCCATATCAATTATGCAATAAACATTTTGCGATTTTTCTTCTTGATATTGGTTAATCATTAACTTTCCTTTTCGGGCAGTAGCTTGCCAGTTTATGGTTTTAAAATCATCACCAGGAGTATATTCATTAATTTTTTCAAATTCGGTATTTCTGCCAATTTTCCTAATTTTTTTAATACCTGTTTGAGTAAGATGATTAGAAAAAGCAATAAGTTCATACTTTTTCATTTGCAAAAAAGAAGGATAAACGGCTACATCTTTCTCTTCGGAAAAAATAAATTTTCTTTCCACAAAACCTATGTTGGCAGTAGCATAAACATTAAGTTTTCCGAAATTATATTCACCACGCTGGGTTGGTGTAACGGTATAGTTGAGTAGTTTCTTTTTTCCTTTAGCAAGACTAATATTAAATGTTAAATTTCGTTCTTGAAATTGAATAGGCACTTCATCAATTATACTTAAGTGAGTATCAAACGGGTAGTTATTTTCTACAATTAATTGAATTTGATTATCATCTCCATTAGAAAGTCTGTCGCTAACTAACCTGCTGGCAGCAATCCCATTAGTTTGCTTGTACAACAGTAAAATATCAATAATCAATAAAATAATAACGGCTATACAAGCAAAAATGCCAATAGAAAAAAAGATACTGAAAATAAATCCTACACAAAAAACCACCACTAAAGCCGAAAGGCAATAGAAGAGCAAAGGTTTTAGGTATAACGATTTTAAAAACTGCATTACAATTATCTTGGAATTTCTATTTTTTCAATTAATCTGTCAATAATTTCTTGTGGTAAAGCACCTTCCATTTCTTTTTCTGGAGTTAGAATTATACGGTGTTTTAATACATGTGGAGCAATAAATTTCACATCATCAGGGGTAATAAAATCTTTACCATTTATTGCCGCATGAGCCATAGCACTTTTTAAAATGGCTAAAGAAGCTCTTGGTGAAGCACCAACAAAAATAGCGGCATCGCTTCTTGTAGCACCTACAATTTTAGCGATGTAGGCAATAATGTTTTCATCAGCATGCACTTGATTTACTTTTTCCCTGAACTCAGTAATTTGGTTGGAAGTAAGCATTTTATCAACAGCAGAAATATCAATTTTATTTTTTTGCTGATGGAAGTTGAGCAATAATTGTTTTTCGGCAGTTTCGCTAGGGTAGCCCACTTCAATTTTAAATAAAAAACGATCTAATTGAGCTTCAGGTAGGCGATAAGTTCCTTCTTGTTCCAACGGGTTTTGAGTGGCAATAACCAAAAAAGGTTCAGCCATTTTGTAGGTGTTTCCATCACTGGTTATTTGATGTTCTTCCATCACTTCAAACAAAGCTGCTTGCGTTTTTGCTGGAGAACGATTAATCTCATCAATTAAAATAATGTTGGAGAATAAAGGTCCTTTTCTAAACTCAAAATCAACCGTTTTTGGATTAAAAACAGCTGTGCCAATAATGTCAGAAGGCATTAAATCGGGCGTAAACTGTATTCTAGAAAAATCTACAGAAATGCTATGGGCTATCAGTTTGGCGGTAAGTGTTTTGGCAACTCCAGGTACACCTTCAATTAACACATGTCCGTCAGAAAGAATAGCAATCAGTAATAAATCTATCATTTGTTCCTGACCGATAATAATACTGTTTAGCTTAGCTTTTATTTGCTGTGTCGCTTGTTGAATTTCAGATAAATCTATTCTTGTTTTAAAAGAAGCATCGTTGTTTGCAGCTTCGTTGGGTAAATTTTCTTCCATGATTATCGTATTTTGTTTTTATGAAAAGCGTTAATTAATTGGTTTAAATGTAATAATTCTATTTCAGAAAGCGATTTTTTAGTTGAAATAGTATTGAATTCGTTGATAAGTTGTTCGACAAATTTCATATCTACTCCCGATTTTCTTGCCAGTTGTTTCATAAAACCACTATCTAATTGCTGAGTGTTGAGCAAGTAGTTGTTTCTTACATTTTCGAGGAAATAAATGATTTTTTTATTAGCCAAATCCAAATGATTTTTTTGATGGTAATACATCTGCGAAACAACTTCTACAAAATCTGTGGTAGCATTGCTTAAAGGTTCAATAATAGGAATAATACGTTGTCTTCTTTTAATGTTAAAAATAATGTAAACCAATAAACTAAAGATAGCTAAAAAGTAAGCAAACTTTAAAGCAGGGTTGGATAAAATAAACCGAAGAGGAGATGTAATAATAGGTTTACCAATTTTGTAGTAATCATCCCAAATAAGTGTGTTTTTATCTAAATAACTTAAGGCATTAAAAGCGTAAGAATAATTTAAACTATCGGTTAAAAAATAATTGGTAAAAGCAGCGGGCAAAGTATTGATATAAATTTTCCCTTTACCATGTTTTATTGCAATAAAGTTGGCTTTTTGTTGATAATCAATACTTCCTAAGGTATAAATTTCGGAATGCCCCAACACTGTTGTATTGGCAGTATCAAAGCTTGTAAGGTAAAAATGGAAAATGTTTTTATGAAAAATATAGGGAGAATCTTGATGGATGTTTTTGTTTTCAAAATTGATATGAATAGGAGGTCTGGTTATTTCTTCATAATAGTAATTATAATTTCCATCAGTAGCAATATTAAGTGTGTCGGCAAAAAGCCCATAAAATTCTCGTGCTGCTATAAAAGCGGTATTTCCTTTATGAATAGCGTTTAAAAGTTTTTCAGTTTCAACTTTGTCGGGACTAAATTCACTGTTAATAAACAAGTAGTTAAAGTCGTTTAAAGAATCTAGCGCGGTATAAATAGATTCGTTTACGTGTAGTATTTTTTGGTTGGGAAAAAGCTCAGGAAGCAATTCGTGCAGAACAAAACATCCGTAAGGAATTTTGTCTTTTTTAGTATAATTTTCAGACCAATTAATAGGTTTGGGAGCATTGTATTGAAAAAATACAGCCAGTATAAATAATACAGCAAGTACAAGATAATATTTAATGTATTTTTTCAAGTAAGCTTAATGGTTGGTTATTTTATCATACATATCATTAAAAATAAGCATGGTTTCATCAAAATGATTTTGGTTAATAGTAAACTCTCCATACCAAACGTGTTCAAAAACTACAGTAGTCTTTTTAAATGGTGTTTGTAGCTTGGATTGTTTTAATTCGGCAATATAATCTAAATTGGTTTTGTCGGCTTTCCAGGTAATTAAATCTTCATCGGTAAGATTTTTTAATAACCTTAAATAAGACAAGCGAATAGCATTTTTATAATCTTTTTGCGTAATAGCATTGGTAATAAGTTGGTTAAAATCCATTTCGTGGATGTTTTCATCTTTATGAATAAATCCAACTTTGTTAGTAGCCGATTTGCCTTTAAAAACGCTTTTTATTTCATGTCTGAACAATCGGTAGATAATTAAAATAAGTGCTGCAGCAACAATAGTCCAGATTAAAATATCCCAAAAAATGGGAGGAAGGTTATTGCTTAAATATTTATTAAATAGTTTTTTTAGCCAACGCTTAAAAGCTTCCCAAGGAGACTCTGCCGGTGGAGGAATACGGTCGTATAAAAAATCTTTATCGTTTGCATATTTTTCAATAGATTCGTCAGCTACTTTTTTTACATCAATAGTACTTGAAGAGTCAATTTTTACTTTTAGCGTATCATTACTGAAAACATTTAGCTGCAGACTAAGCAGACATAGCAATATAAAGTAACGCAGTAATAATTGAACATTAAGCATATAAATAGCTTGTTTAAATGGTTATATCTTCGTTATCTTCAGTAGAATTACCAATAGTTTCAATTTTTTCGGCAAGACCTACACCAAAAACTTTTTCGTTAGAACTAAAATAATGGAAACCTATAATGATGTACAATATCGCATTTACAATATTAGTACCTAAAATAGCAATTACATTAAATACAGTAAGCATAACTGATGAGTTTTGATTAAAACCACCATCATAAATATTATGTAGTTGTGAAGCACCAGTATAAATACTTTGTGGCAAACTAAAAAACAAGCCCAAAATCATAATAATTAAGTAAGAAACAAAAATTACTAACCAAGTATTCCAAAAATTATTTTTTACTAATTGGTATGATTTATTAAGTGCAAAAGAGTTACTAACACGTTCTCTAATTCTTATTGGATAAATTGCAGAAATAAAAAATAAAATTTGAGGGCCAAAAATTAACATAGCAATAAAAAATAAGAACATAAAAATAGTTATACCAGCAACTCCTAATGCGAAAAAAACTAACATTACTAAACTTAAAGCTATTCCGAAAATAAACAAGATACCTAAGAGATAAAAAAAGGTAGAAAAAAGCAATTTAATATCCTTTAAAATAGCATACCAGATAGTAGCTACAGTAATTTTTTCAGTCGGATATTTTTCGTACAATGCCATAGTTTCATACACAATACCAATTATAAGTATTCCGGATAAAATTGAAAATAATATAACTAAAAAATATACAGGAGAAAACACGGAAGCAAGCA
The DNA here is from genome assembly GCA_032251145.1 of Vicingaceae bacterium. GTDB lineage: Bacteria > Bacteroidota > Bacteroidia > Flavobacteriales_E > Vicingaceae > BRH-c54. Next base: position 9,383 of record JAVVER010000017.1, read on the forward strand.
TTTCTAAGTTGTTGTTGTTAGATAAGTCGTTAAAATTAAATATGTTATGTGTGTAAATACTTATTAAAATTGCATTGAGCAATAATAATGGTCCTGCTAATAATAAAATAGCACTAATTAATGGCTTGAAAATTTGACGGATAAATACAACTGAAGCACTTAAGGTTTCGCTAAAATCTCTTTCTTTATTGTATTCAATTTTTTCAGATGTATTCATTGTTTTCAGTAGTTTTAGGTTTAATTTGACGGTAAATTTTATTTGGATAAATAATAAAATACCAAATAATAAAACTTAGTGAGCCGAAGATAATAAATAATGATAAATAAATAGGCATTTCTGTATGTCGAGTTACAAAACCCTCTAAAAAACCAGCGGTTATAAAAATTGGGACTAAACCAATTACTATTTTTAAACCATTTTTAGCTCCATTAATAAAAGAAGTAGCTCTAGGGTAAGTTTTAGGAAAAAGTATGCTGTTGCCCATAGTTATTCCTGCTGCTCCGGCAATAATTATGGCAGAAATTTCTAGCGTTCCATGAATCCAAATAGTGAGAAACGACTCAAACAATAGACCTTTAGCAGCAAAAAAATACTGAAAGGAACCGAGCATAACACCATTAAAGAATAAAATAAATCCTGTTCCAAATGAGAAAAACAATCCGAAAATAAAAGCAACAAACGAAACACGAATATTATTAATGGTAATGCCCAAAAACATGTCCAATTCTTTAGATTGTTTGTAAACTGCCATAGGATCATGATTTTCTATGTTTTCTAAAGTCATGTTTACGTAAGCATCGCCTAAAATAAGTCGTACAAAACTATCGTCATATTTAGCAGATATCCAACCTATAGCTCCAGAAATAAGGAAAATAAGAAAAGCAATTAGTAACTGTTTGTGGTGTTTTTTTATTACCAGCGGTAATTCTGTTTTCCAAAAAGTGATAAAACGCCTGTTGCTTTCTTTTTTATTTTGGTAAATTTTATGGTGAACAGTAGCCGCAAGTTGGTTAAGATATTCGGTGGTAGTAGATTTTGGGTAGTAAGTTTTAGCAAAAGCCAAGTCGTTAGTCAATTGGATAAACAAATCAGCATTTTCATCGGGGGTAATTTTCACCTTTTGATGAATGAGTTGCTCCATCTTTTTCCACTTATCGGCATTCTTTTTTATGAAGATGACTTCTTTCAATAGGGTAGTTGATTAAAATTGAAAATAGACCTTAAAAAAGGTAAGTCAAAAATAGCAATATATTACTAAGAACAAAACTAATAAACATACTAAGGGTAAATTTTTGTTCTTTCACAAAGTTACACTGAGTTTTTTTCACGGAGTTACACCGAGGTTTTCTCTTTGAGCGTTTTTCTTCTCCGTGGTACTTCGTGTAGTTCTTCGTGGTACTTCGTGTAATATTTCTGTCAAAGAGGTACATACAGTTTCTATTTCCTAGATACTACACAATTTTCCATTACTAACATGTCCATTTCTGTTCTTAAATAACAAGCTAATGCTTCTTTAGGTGTATTTACAATTGGTTCATTTTCGTTAAATGAAGTATTTAATAAAATGGGAGTTCCTGTTTTTTGTCTGAATCTTTCAATTAAATCATAATATCGGTCACCTTTTTCTACGGTTTGTAAACGTCCAGTACCATCCACATGAGTAACAGCAGGAATTTCGGCATGTTTTTCTTTTTTTATAGGATAAACTTTTTCCATAAAAGGAACTTTGTCGGTTTTCTCAAAATACTCAGAAACATATTCCTCTAAAATTGAAGGAGCAAACGGACGAAAACTTTCTCTACGTTTTATTTTAGCATTTAATAATTCTTTGGCATCCGTTCTTCTTGGGTCAACAATAATAGAACGATGTCCTAATGCTCGGGGACCAAATTCTGCCCTTCCCTGAAACCAACCAATTACTTTTCCATCTACTAAGGCATCCGAAACAATCTCTAATAATTCTTCATCATTGTATTTAGTGTATTCAATGTTTTCCGATTTTAGACAAACTTCCACTTCTTCGTTAGTTGATTTTGCACCTGTGTAAGCATTGTAAAAAGCAGGAAGTCTGTCGTTTTCTAAGATATGATTATATAACCACAACGCAGAACCTAAAGCTGTTCCAGCATCATGTCCGGCAGATGGAATATAGATATGCTCAAAAGTAGTTTTTTCTAAAATTTTACCATTGGCTACTGAGTTTTGAGCTACTCCACCAGCAATACAAATATTTTTTAACCCTGTTCTTTTTTGTAAATGGTTTAAAATGTGAAAAATTAGCTCCTCAGTTACACGCTGCACAGAAGTAGCAATATCTTTGTGTTTTTGAGTAAGCTCATCTTCTTTTTTTCTAGCAGGACCAAGCAGTTTTTCTAATTCCTCAGAGAAAATACTATCAATATGAGGATCGCCATTTTCCCAACTCATGGCAACACCTTCTTTGGCATGTTTAAAGTAGTTGGTATTCAACTCAAATAATCCATTGTCTTTAAATAAGATAATTTTTTTAAGTTCATCAATATATTTCGGTTCACCGTAAGGAGCTAGTCCCATCACTTTATACTCATCTCCATAATGAGGAAAACCTAAATATTGTGTTAATGCAGTATAGAAAATTCCTGCTGAATGTGGATAAATTACGGTATCTAACACCTCAATTTTGTTTCCTCTTCCAGTAGCTATCATGGTAGAAGTAAAATCGCCAAAACCATCTATGGAAAGAATAGCAGCCTCATCAAAAGGAGACGCGAAAAAAGCACTAGCTAAGTGACTTCTATGATGCTCAATATTTTTTACTTCGGCTTTTATCTGGTCTTCAGGAATATTAAAAACCTTGCTTAATTCAGCTTTTACACTACCTACTTTTTTAGTGTTAGCCAATCGGTCTTTTAATGCTTTTACCGAAACTAAATTTTTTGCAGCATGAAGAATTTTTTTGTGAATATTAGCAGAAGGATCACGAGAAATAGTAATGTAATCTACTTGAGTAATATCAATATTAGCTTCGCCCAAGCAAAACTTAATGGCTTCTGACGGGAAGCCTGCCCAATGTTTAATTCTTCTAAAACGTTCTTCTTCCGAAGCTGCTATAACATTCCCATCTTTTAAAATACAGGCGGACGAATCGCCATGGTATGCATTTATTCCTAATATGTACATAAAAGTTATTTTTTAACAACCACTAAATACCAACCAATAAACACGGACAACTATAGAGCGGTTTAAATTTTGCAAATCAATAAATTCCTTGTTTAAGCAAAGGAACATTAAAATTGATTAATAATCCTAATTTTTTATCGGCTAATTTAAATATCTTAAAATTTATGTTTTGTTAATAGGTAATATTGTTTCAACAGTATATTGTTGATTTTTGGCTCTTTTCATCAAGAAAAAGACTAAAGTAATACTACCCCTGATGAAATTCTTCAAAGGTATTATTAGCGTAAAAAACCACTATTTTCTGAATTTTTTTATCGCCCTCATGCTTATTAGTTGGTGTAGGAGGGGAGTGGTAAGTCGGATTAGGTTCACTTTCTACCTGATTGGAAGGAATGTTTTCGCTTGCAGAACTATTTCCTGTCAGTAACCAATCAGAACTTACCTTTGGAAAAGCAACTAATACTTTCTGAATAAATTCCAAACTAGGTTTATTTCGCCCAGAAAGTATATGAGAAATACTCGAACGCTGTACATCAATTTTGTCGGCAAAAGCAGAAGCCGATAAATTATTTAACTTCATAATGTATTGCAATCTTTCGGTGATATTCATGGTTTTTTAGTGCGTTACAATTGTAAATCAATTAACTTATTACAAATGTAAACATAAGTTTTCAATTGGTGATGTTACAAATGTAAATTATTTCTAAAAGCTCTGTTTTCAGTGTCATTTTCACTTTAAGTAAATATACTTAACTGACTGATTTTTAATAATTAAAATTTATAATGTAGGGTATGGGCATAGCTGTATTACAATTGTAATATTCTTGTTTTGTTTTTAGTTGTTTTGATATAAATTTGATGTTTACATCTGTAATGTTTGATGTGTTTTCACCATGAATGCACGAATATTTTTTAGCCCCTAAATCCCCTGAAAGAAACTAGCCAATCACAACCTAAAACGTCATTCCTGAAATTTTTGAGGTACGAAAAAATTATCAGGAATCTATATAGGTTTAAAGTTTGAAGTTTTAAATTCTGTTCGTACTTTTCTCCTCTTGAGAGGAGAAGATTTTGTTCGAAACCACATGATGTGGTGAGATTACAAAATCAGAGGTGTGTTTTACTTGAATCTTGATATTTTGTAGTAAGATAAAAAATAGCAGGAATCTCTGTAGGATAAAATGAAATTTACTTTTTCTTTTTTTCTTGTAAATTCAACCCAGCGAGTTGGTGGTTTTTAGGGTCACTTGTAAATGTTAAACTTAAGTAAATATCCTTAGTGTCTGTTTCAGCAACATAATGAATCGTAATCAGTCCACCATATTTTTCATGCATGGAAAATGAATGTTGGTACAATTTATACTTTTCGTCATTACTCATTGATTTTGCAAGTCTAAGTAAGTTCTCTATTTGGTCAATAGTAGCTTCCGTTTGAAGTGCTTCAGAACTTTCTTTGTAAATCTCCGTGTATTTTTTATTGTAGAAGAAGTCAAAAAAATGTGAACTCATATTGTCAAGGTAGTCAGATGTGTCATAGTCATTTGAGCTTATGTTGATAGACTGAAAAGTATTTGGCCCTTCTATTAGAGTATATACACCCTCTGCAAGTTCAGAGTGTTCTTGCGTGTCGTTTTCTTTACTGAGTGTGAGGTTAAGTGTTACTTCTTTCTTAAAATGTTCAAATTTGACTTTAAAGCTGAATTTCTCAATACCTGCTTCAGTTATAGGCAAACCAAAAAGCGAGCTATTCACAGATTGGCTAAAAACTGAAAAATATTCCCACTGACCATAAACATTTTTAAGGTAGCTAAAGTATTGATCAATGGTACTTTGGTCTATTTCTTTTTTAAACAATGTAGAACCGTTGGAGTAAAAACTTTCTGAGTCGAATGTTTTAAGGTTGTTAAATAGTTTTCCGATAGCATTTAGTTCAAAATCGCTTAGGTTTAGTCCTTCTTCAATGGATTGTGTGAGTCCTTTCATCATTCCTAGCATTACTGAAAGACTATCTCCTTTTTCTAACATTGCTTCATATTCTTTGAGAGACTTTTGCCTTTCTTCTTCAAGTTTTTTGAGTTCATTATCTCGTTGCATCATTAAATGCCAAATGTTTTCTCCTATGTGTCGCTTAAGTTTCTTTGTTATTTGGTTCATTTTTAATTCAATGATTGAATCATTAATAAATACAACCGAACATTTTAGTAATTCATTTTTTTGAAATTCACTATCAGTTTTGATTGAACTATTTTTAAATTCCATATCGAACAAGCAGTAGTCGTACCACTTAAGGTTAAATATTTTCCGATACTCCTTAGTTGAATGGAATTCGTAAATACTTGAAAGTGTAATAAGGTAATAAACGCTATCTTCTGTTGATTGATTTAACGGAACAAACTGTCCAGTTACAAAGGTTTTGCAGTTTTGACTTAGTACTATTGTTGTTAAAAATGTTAGGATTATTGATTGTAGATATTTCATTTTAATTGCCTATAATTATATATGTAGCTTCTGCTTAAATACATATATTTTCTGTAAATGTATAAAAAAAATATAAATTAATAAAGGCTATTTAAGTTGTGTTTATTCTCAATCCATTCGTGCATTCGTGGCTATCAACTTGAAAAATTGTCAGTCATTTTATAGTCGTTTGGGGTTTAATTAGTCAATCTGTCATTAAATAGGTGGTGGCATACGGTTTGACTACTAGGAAAACTGTTAAACTTAAAAATTAAAAGACTATGGCAAAAGGAAAAATTAAGGTTCAAACGGAGAACATCTTTCCCATTATTAAAAAATTCTTATACTCAGATCACGAAATATTTTTAAGAGAATTGATCGCCAATGCTACGGATGCGACTAAAAAGCTACATTCGTTAAGTGCCTTGGGCGAGTTTAAAGGCGAAATTGGTGATGACACCATAGAAGTAAAGCTAGATAAAGCTGCCAAAACACTTACCATTAGCGACAAAGGTATTGGTATGAGTGATGAAGAGATTAAAAAATACATCAATCAAATTGCTTTTTCGGGTGCTGAAGAGTTTGTTAGTAAATTCAAAGACAAAACCGATACACAAAACATTATAGGTAAATTCGGTTTAGGGTTTTACTCTTCTTTTATGGTTGCCGAAAGGGTAGAAATTATTTCTAAAAATTATAAAGATGAACCTGCTGCTCATTGGGAGTGTGATGGCAGTCCGGAATATAGCCTAAAACAAGGTAAAAAAGAAACGCGTGGAACAGATATCATTTTACACATTGCCGAAGATTCTACCGAATTTTTAGAGGAGCATAGAATTTCATCTTTATTAGAGAAGTATTGCAAGTTTATGCCAATTGCTATAAAATTTGGTACTAAAACCATTTATGAGGACAATAAAGAAGGTAAAAAAGATAAAGATGGCAATGTAGAGCAAGTTAAAAAAGAGGTAGCTAATGTGGTGAATAATCCATCACCGGCATGGACTAAAACACCATCAAGCTTAGAGGAGAAAGATTATGCAGCTTTCTACAGAGAGTTGTACCCAATGAATTTTGAAGAGTCCTTGTTTCACATCCACTTAAATGTAGATTATCCGTTTAACCTTACCGGAATTTTGTATTTCCCAAAAATAAAACCTAACATGGAAGTACAACGAGATAAAATTCAATTGTATTCTCGTCAGGTGTTTATTACCGATTCTGTGGAAGGAATTGTGCCTGATTTCTTAATGTTATTACATGGAGTTATCGATTCTCCTGATATTCCGCTAAACGTTTCTCGTTCTTATTTACAAGCTGATGGAGCGGTTAAAAAGATTTCGAGCCACATTTCTAAAAAAGTAGCCGATAAGTTAGAAGAGTTGTTTAAAAACGATAGAGCAGATTTTGAAAAGAAATGGGATGACATTAAAGTGTTTATAGAATACGGAATGTTATCAGATGAAAAATTCTTTGAAAGAGCTCAAAAATTTGCGTTGTATAAAACTACAGATGGTAAGTATTATACAATGGATGAGTTGACCGAAAAAATTAAGCCGCTACAAACGGATAAAGATAACAAAATTGTGTTTTTATACGCTAGCGATGTGCAAGAACAACATTCGTTTATAGAAGCTGCTACTAATAAAAATTATGAAGTAATTGTGTTAGATACAGCACTTACTGCTCATTTAGTGGGTAAGTTGGAGCAAACGGTAAAAGACAGTACTTTTGCTCGTATAGATGCCGATACTATTGATAAATTGGTGAATAAGGATGAAAAAATTCCTTCTAAATTATCTGATAAAGAACAAGAAAAACTAAAACCAATTATTGAAGAAGTAGTGGCTAAAGATAAATTTACGGTACTTTTTGAAAGCATGAATGAAACGGATCAACCTATGACGATTGTTCAGCCAGAGTTTATGCGTAGAATGAAAGACATGAGTAAAGTTGGTGGTGGCATGAATATGTTTGGAGGTGCTATGCCCGATTCTTATAATTTAGTGGTAAATGCTAATCATCCTATTATTTCTAAAATATTGAATGAGAAAGATGCAACCAAGCAAAAAGAAATTACCAAGCAGACTGCCGATTTAGCCATGCTTTCGCAAAACATGCTGAAAGGCGAGGAGCTAACTAAATTTATCAAACGTAGTTTGGAATTAATCTAACCGTCATTGCGAAGCTTTTGGAATGGAAAGGAGCGTTAGTGCTGAAGCAATCTTTTAATTTAGAGTTCTGAATAAAAGATTGCTTCGCTTCACTATGTTTCGCTCGCAATGACGTAAAATTGTGAATAAGATTTTGTAAAAAGCAAATCACAACTCCTTCACATTAAATACATTTGTACAAACAATAACTAAAATTTAAAAACAAAAACATGAAAAAATCAATAATTGTAATAGGTGTCTTAGGATTACTTATTTTATGGCTAGTGTTTTCAGCAATTGGCTCGTACAATAGTATGGTAACCAAAGATGAAGCTGTTGACGGACAATGGGCACAAGTAGAAAATGTGTATCAACGTAGATCTGACCTTATTCCTAACTTAGTTAGCACTGTTAAGGGATATGCTGCTCACGAAAAAGAAACTTTAGAAGGAGTTGTAAATGCAAGAGCTAAAGCTACTTCTACTACTATAAATGCTGATAATTTAGATGCTGCCTCTTTGCAAAAATTTCAAGCAGCCCAAGACGGATTAAGCTCTGCTTTGTCTCGTTTAATGGTAGTTGTGGAAAGATATCCTGACTTAAAAGCCAATCAAAACTTTTTGGAATTACAAGCTCAGTTAGAAGGTACAGAAAACAGAATTGCTAACGAACGTATGAAGTTCAATGATGCTTCTAAAGATTTCAATACTTACATCAGAAAATTCCCAAAAAACATTTATGCAGGAATGTTTGGATTTGAAAAAAGAGCGTATTTTGAATCTACTGAAGGTGCCGATGTAGCTCCAAAAGTAGAGTTTTAATAAACGTAAAGAATAAACCTAACAGTTTTCCAAAACCTGTTAGGTTTTAATTTAACTTCAAACCTCAAACCTCAAACATTTAACCTTTAACCCAACCCATGCCACAAGATTTATTTACCATAGCCCAACAACAAGAAATAGTTGCTGCCATTAAACAAGCCGAAAAAAACACTTCTGGAGAAATTCGTGTTCACATAGAAAAGAATTGCAAAGAAGATGTCCTCGACCATGCTGCTTTTATTTTTGATGAATTGGAAATGCAAAAAACAGAACTTCGAAATGGTGTACTTATTTATTTGGCAGTAGAAGACAGAAAACTAGCTATTTTGGGTGATGCAGGCATTAATTTAAAAGTGCCAAAAGGATTTTGGGATGAAATTAAAGAGCTAATGATTACCAATTTTAAAGAAGGTAAATTTACTGAAGGTTTGTCGCAAGGAATTATTTTAGCAGGAGAACAGCTAAAAAAACACTATCCGCACGATAAAGAAAACGATGAAAACGAGTTGAGTGATGAAATTTCTTTTGGAGGTAAACTATGAAACAACTACTTTACATACTCTTATTGCTGTTTTCTTTCACATCGCTTTCAGCACAAGAAGATAAATGTTTGCTTGACCGACCAGCAAAACAAGACTTGGTGCAAGATTATGCTAATATTATAGATGCAGAATCGGAAGCTCATTTACGTAAAACCTTAATTGCTTTTAATGATACCACTTCTACTCAAATTTTAGTAGTTACTGTTACTAATTTATGTGGCTACGATAAAGCTGAATTTACTTATACTTTAGGAGAAAAATGGAAAGTTGGTCAAGGAGGAAAGAACAATGGTATAGTAATCATGATTAAGCCAAAAGAGAAAGCAACGGATGGAAGAGGAGATGCTTTTATTGCTACCGGTTATGGTTTAGAAGGAGTTTTGCCCGATGCTATTGTTAAAAGAATAGTAGAGAATGAAATGATTCCTTATTTTAAGGAAAAACAATACAGTTGGGGAATTATTGCAGGTGTAAATACTGTAATGTCGATTACTTCTGGAGAATTTTCGGCAGATGAATATGCTAAGAAAAATTCTGCAGGTTGGGCTCCATTCGTTTTTGTGTTGTTGTTTATTATTTTCTTTGTGATATTAAAATCTAAAGGAGCATCAAAATATGCTGCTTCTAACAATTTAGGATTTTGGACTGCTTTAATGATGATGAGTGCTTCTAGCAGAAGTCATGGAGGTTCTTTCGGCAACTTTAGCTCTGGTGGTGGCTCATTTGGTGGATTTGGAGGTGGTTCTTTCGGTGGTGGAGGAGCAGGTGGAAGTTGGTAGTATAATGACTTTGGAGGTTTCCGAAACCTCCAAGGTCTATAAAACAAAAACCTAACACGTTGTAAAAGCTTATTAGTTTTTTTTATTTATTGGATTTTAAAATTAAGGAAAAGTAATCCCTCTATAATTACTTATTGCCACAGGTTTTAGATTAGCACCATAAGAAGCATTAATCACTTCCATATATTCATTTGCTATCATAGCATAACCTCTCGTGTTTGGATGAATACCATCAACGGAATAAAAACCGCCTTTAATAAATTCTGTGGTGAAGTTAATTCCGTCAAAACTAAATTCGTTTCCGTTGTTTACCGTTTTCATAAATTGATACATATCTAGTACTGCGTAAGATCTTGCTTTTGCAGAAGCTCTAATTTCAGCATTAATAGCATTAATATAGTTCTTTACAATAAGCACTTCATCTTTATCTAACACTTGCTGGTGAGGCAAGGGATCTTGCATGGTTAAGCCTTTTCCTTCTTTAATCAGTGAGGAAGAAGAAAGCAATAGCAAATCTTCTTTTACAGCCTTTCTAATAATAGTAGTATCTGCACCCTCTTTAATCCAAATATCTTTGTCCAACACCTCTAAAGTAACTGTATTGAAAAATGGTGCTTCAGTAATGTCATGAATTGTAGCACAAACCCCACCATTTGCAGTTAATTGTAAGGTATCTAACAATACATCATATTTTGCTCTAAAATCTCCAATAGGAGTTAGGATAGAAGAACCACTAACATCATCGCCACCAGCATTTGCCCATCCCATCACATCGTGAATACCTAACCAACAAGTAAAAAATGTAGCTTTACTACTTTTTACATGTTCAATATAATCAACAGGACTACCAATGCTTCCAAAATTTAAAAATCTACCGTAAGGACTAATAGGTTCTCCAGCAACACAATTCCATGCTAGCTGACCAGAAGGTGTGCCTCCACCAAATAAAATATAGTTGGTAATGGCATCGGTAGTGTTGAAAGAAATAACATTTCTAACATTTAAACCACCTATGGCCAAATTATTATATGCTGTAGTTTGGTTCGTCCAAGTAAGAAAAGAAGGATCAAAATTAATAGCTAATGGATGATTGTCATTTTCTTGACAATCATAAGCTTTTATCACTTCAATTTTTTCATTAAGAAACGCTAAATGCATGTAGCCCGAACCAGCTCCATTAACTAGTGGTTGTTTGAATGAAACGCCCATTTGAGTAGCAATAATAGCAGGATAGGAGTTCTCTTGTTGTTGAAATTCGTTATGCAAACCTCCATCTTGAAAGCCTTGAGTAAAAGAACTTCCTATAGAAATGTAGTTTGAAAAATCTGCACTTCCAGAGTCTGGGGGGGCATAAGGGTCAAATTCAGTTTTAGTGCAAGATGTAATAACTAAAAAAGTAGCTGATAGATATGTAAGTTTAGAAAATTTCATTATTCAGTAGTTGAATTAGATGCTTTATATTTTCCAAGTAATTTAATGTTTAAAGCCAACCCATAAACATTCACTTTTCTTTTGTAAGTACCGTCAAAATTAGCAGCTAATAATAAATCTCTACGTTCGGCACTTTGTCTGATAAAAGAAAAATCAACAGAAAATTTTTCATTGATTTTATAACCAAAACCTCCTGTATAAGCAGTTTGGGTAATATCTGGCAATTCTGGGCTAACAAAACCATCTTTTATAGGAGAGTTATCCATGTATATTCCGCCTCTAACACTAAATTTTTCTTTGTAAGTAATATCCAAACCAAAACGATGCGTAACAACATCTTGCCAATCCTTCACAGATTTTGATTCAGGAGTTTCTTTGTTATCAAATTTAAATGTTAAAGTATCGTAAGAAGACCAACCTGTCCAATTAAAATCGTAAATTACAGTAAACAGTAAGTTTTCATTGTATTGATGTTGAACACTTAAGCCCGCAGTAAAAACCTGAGGAAGAGTGAGTTTAGAAGTAAAACCTGTTGTTGCAGGAAATTGTTCTTGAAGAGCAACAGGAATATCGGTAAACTCAGCCTCTCCATTAGATAAATCGATAGGCATGGCAGAACGGTAGCTTAATCCTAAATTGAAATCAGTTTTTTTACTACCATGAGTTAATGTTAAGAAGTTAGAGAAAATACCAATGTTATAACCAACACCGTCACCACTTCCTGTTAAACTTGCCTTACCTTCAGTAGTTGTTGAAGAACTAACGGGTATCGCTCTTTCAGTAGAGAAACTTCCTGTAGCATAAACTAAACCAGCACCAATACTAATTTTATCGTGTAACTTATAAGAAACAGTTGGTTGAAACATAAACGTTTTAAGGCTAATATTTTGAATAATGTATCTGCCTTGCCAGTTATCTTCATAAGAAGAACTAGAACCAAATTGGTTATTCACTAAAAAACCAACATTAAATTTATCATTTAATTGAGCAGAATAGTAAAAATGAATTGGAGTAGCTCTAGGAGAAGTCTGATTAGTATTTGCTACCTGAGGCGTTTGTACAGAAACATAAGGATCTACTAAATTAGCTCCAAAAGTAAATTGATGTCCTGTAAGCGAACTCATAGCTCCAGGATTATAAAAAACTGCACTAGCATCGTTTGATAAGCCTGTAAAAGCACCTCCCATAGCAGCAGCTTTTAATCCTTGTAAATTTAACTGAAAACCTCCTGCAGAAACGATAACTGGAGTGATTAATAATAAGTTAAGTAGTGTTTTTTTCATTTGTTTTGTTAAAGTGGTATTAAAAAAAAACTCCTTTTAACAGAAGTTTTTTATAAACAAAATTTTAATTACCTATTTATTTACAATAAACCGTTTAGTAATTTTTTCAGCCTGATATGTAAGTTGGTAGAAATACACTCCATTTTCATAATCGTTTGCACTAAGTGTGTAAGTGTTTTTGCCTGAATTAGTACTAATTTTTTCTGTTCTAATAACTTTTCCTAATAAGTTAAAAACAGTAAGCTCAACTACTTCTGCGGTAGGAGTATTAAATTCTATAGTAGAAGTATTATTAAATGGGTTAGGGTAGTTTTGAGTGATAGCAAATTTATTTCCTGCTAATTCATTTACACTTACTGTTGATCCAGTAGTATCAATAATATCTATAAAATAATAATTTACATCAAAAGGTTGAGTTTGGGTTAAACTAAATACAGTAGCATAAGTAGTTCCGTTTACACTAATAGGATAATGACCAGTATCTAATACTGTAGGGTTCCCTGTAATTAACATACAGCTTGAAGTTCCACCTAAAAATTTAAAAGGAAGAGCGTTTTCATTTTCAGAAACAATGGTAAAACCAGGAGGTAAACCAGTTACAGAAGTTACAATTACACTATCAATATCAGCTATTTGACAAGGTGGAAAAAGAATAACAACACATGTGTCTGCTGGTGTAACAGCAGTAATAACTTCGCTATAAGGCTGTCCTACATAAGCTGTTGGTAAGTTAGTTACACTATCAGGATAAACTCCAGGAGCGGTAAATTGCCCATCTGGGACACAATTTTGTGCTACAATAGTTGACGAAATAGCAATAATTGCTAATAAAGAAAGTAATGTTTTTTTCATAATGTTAGTTTTAGTTTAAATTTTAGTCTTCAAATATAAAAAAAAATATGATTAGTTAAAATAAAATTTATCAACGTTTTTAGTAATAAACGAATTCAGGTTTATAGTAATTTTAACCAATGTGTAACTTAATTAAGCAAACTTATCTCTTTATATTACTTTTCGTAGGGTCTAGCTACAATTATTTCATCACCTACTGTTTTAAAGCCTAAAATTCCCTCTCTAACCTCAATTTCATAAAAATTGTATTGCAAAAAATCATTTTCATCGGGGTAGGTAAGCCCTATAATTTTATACTTTCCAGTAATAAGGTTTCTTTCGGCTTCAACGCCAAGGGTAGAAAAAGTGCGTTGTTCTTCCACAAAATATTCTTTAATAAAATAAAAATGGGTAAACGTTGTAGTGTAAAAATAATAATTAAATAGCAATAAACTGCCGCAAAAAAATGGAGCAACTCCCATTAAGTTGAATATAAAGGCTTCGTATTTTGTAAAATGAAACCATTTGGTATAAAGCCTTAAAGGAAGTAAAAAGCCAACAACTGCCAGAAAAGTAAATACTTTAGAGAAATCGTAAAAATTTATTAAGGTATAAGGGTAGTAAGCTACACACCAGATGCTACCAATAAAAAAACCGGCAATAACAATGGTAATAACCGTAATGCTTTTATCTTTTTTCGGTTGGTACTCTTTTACAGCTTTTTTAGTAGATATTTCGGTGTTTTTTTTCAATAATTAAGCTATAAATTAACTAGCATTTTCCCCAACAAAAGGGTTGTGTTTTTTTTCGTTTCCAATGGTGGTTGATGGACCATGTCCGGTATGCACTACATAATCATCTGGTAACGTAAAAAGCTGTGTTTTAATACTATTTAGCAGGGTGTTCAAATCACCACCGGGTAAATCTGTTCTGCCAATGCTGTTGTAGAAAAGCACATCTCCATTAATTACCAATCTTTCTAAATGATTAATAAAAACTACATGTCCGGGAGCATGTCCGGGAGTAAACCTAACTTCTAATTCGGTATTTCCAAAGCGGATAATTTCGTTTGGTTCGATAAACCGAGTAGGTTCAGGAGATGGGTCAACAGTAAAACCATATAAATGTCCGTAATCCGTTGTAGCTCTAATGGTTAATAAATCTTCTTTATGAATTTCTAAGCCTAAATTAAATTTTTTAGCAATAAAGTTGTTGCCTAAAATATGGTCGATATGGCAATGCGTATTAAGTAATCTAACAGGATTTAATTCATTTTCTATAATAAAACTTGCCAATTGGTTTTGTTCGGCAGCGGTGTAGCATCCTGGATCAATAATCACACATTCTTTAGTTTCATCATAAAGCACGTAAGTATTTTCTTGAAAACCGTTAAACACAAAAGATTGTAAGTTGAGCATAATTGTTAATTTTGATTTTTGAAAATGTAAAAGTATTACATTCATTACAAAAAGTCTTATTTTTACACTAAACATTTGAACAAGCTTATTAAAAATAACATTAAAAATATTTCACTACTAAGTATCCTTTTTTTACTGGCTACAACTCAGTTGGACGCTCAGTTTTACAATGGTACCAAGGTTGGTTTTGGTAAAAATCGTGTTCAGTACGATTATTTCGAGTGGAAATTTTATCGTTATCAGCAATATGAGACTTACTTCTATACCGGAGGGAAAGAATTAGCTGAATATACCGCAAAAGTTGCCCGAAAATATATTCCCGAGCAGGAAGAGTTGTTTGAGTTTAACTTAGTAGATAAAATTCAGTTTATCATTTATAATAAGCAATCGCATTTTAAACAAAGTAATGTAGGCCTTTCGTTAGAGAATGGTGAATTGGGAGGAATTACCTCCATAATGGGCGAGAAGGTTTTTCTTTATTTTAATGGTAGTCATGAAGATTTTGATATACAGATAAAAGAAGGAATAGCAGGAGTATTGATAAATCAGCAGGTTTATGGTAGTAATTGGCGACAAGTAATTAAAAACTCTACCTTACTTTCTTTGCCCGATTGGTACCAGTTGGGATTAACTTCTTATATTTCTAAAGGTTGGGATTCTGAAATTGAAAATAGTGTGAGAGATGGTATAATGTCGGGTAAATATAAAAAGTTTAACCGATTATCTAATAAAGACGCTATTGTTGCCGGCCATTCACTTTGGGCTTACATTACCGCTACTTATGGTGAAGCTGTAATACCCAATATTTTATACATGACAAGGGTTACGCAAAGTGTAGATAAAGGATTTTTATATGTTTTAGGTATTTCAACAAAAAGCCTTACAAAAGAATGGATGGAATACTACAAATCTGAATTTAAGAACTTGGACAAAACTCCTAAAGAATTTTATGAGAAGAATGAGTTGTTCAAGATTAGAAAGAAGAGAGATTATTCTCAATTTAAAGTTAGTAATGATGGAAACAACTTTGCTTATGTAACCAATAAATTAGGGCAATATAAGATTTATATTTACTATAAAGATAACGATAAAAAATATAAAATTTTCAAAAAAGAATTTAAGTTAGATAGGGTAAATGATTATTCTTATCCTGTTTTGGCTTGGCATCCTGCAAGTGAAATATTATCGTTTGTAACAGAAGAAAAAGGCTTTTTAAAAATGTATTATTTCGATATAAATTCTGGTGGACTAGAAGTGAAAGCCTTGTTTAATTTAGAAAAAGTTACCGCTATGGATTATCATGATAATGGTAGAGAAATGGTTTTTTCTGGTGTTTATAAAGGTCAGTCGGATTTGTATATTTACAACATTGGAGCTAATTCTCATAAAAAAATTACCAATGATTTGTTTGATGATTTAGAGCCTCAGTTTATAGAAAATTCTACAAAAATTATCTTTACTTCTAATAGGTTAACCGATTCTTTAGGTTATCAACCTGCTAATTTAGAGTTGTTTTACAACAAAAGAGATATCTGGATTTTAGACTACTTGTCGGAAGACAAAACACTTTCTAGGGTTACAGAAACCACTAAGTTTTCAGAAAGTTTACCTTATGGATATGATTCTGCTGTATATTATTTAGGAGAACAAGGTAGAGTAAATACCCAGTTTAGTGCGGTAAAAGATAGCTTTATTACACATATTGATACTACTATTCATTATCATCATTTTTATGAAGCAAAGCCTGCAACAACCATTTTTAACAGAGGGATAAAAGAACATTTTATAAATTCGAGAGGAGTTTCTACTACGGTATTGGTGGATGATTTTAAATATCATTTATTATCGAATGACATCAAAGAACCTATTTTAGATAGTGTTAGTAAGCAACAGCAACAAGACTCACTACAAAATAAACAACTGCCCACAAACTTGCCCAATAGAAGTAATTCTATTTTGCTAAAACCAGTAGAATATTCATCAGAAGTAACCAATACAGAACAAGAAACTGTTGATATTAGAAATTATGTTTTCGATAGTGAAAAAACCACCCCTATTCAGAAAAATACCATTGTAATTGGCGAGCGAAAATCTGAAATAGATTCTTTGCCTGAAGAATTTAAAATGCCAAACCAACGAAATTATAACTTGTCTTTTTTTAATGATAATTCGGCTTTAAGGTTGAGTAATAATTTTGTTAATGGCGAATATCAGTTATTTACAGGAGGTGCTTTTAATGGTCCGGGAATTGGAGGTTTGATAAAACTAGGAACAGTAGATTTGTTTGAAGACCATAAGATTTATGGTGGTGTAAGAATTTCGTCAGGAACAAGAGAATATTTTATGACTTACCAAAATTTAGTAAGAAGATGGGATAAAGAATACACTTTTGCCAGAACAACCTTTAGTGCCACAAATGGCTTTAATGTTTTTGGAGTAGCAACCAATACCTTGCATTACTCTTTAAAATATCCTTTTAGCGAAGTAGCTAGTATTAGAGGAACGGTAAGTGTAAGAAACGATAATATTGTTGTAAAATCTACCGATCAGTTTGCTCTTGAAGCTAATAATTTAAATGAATTTAGAGGAGTTATAAAAATGGCTTATGTTTTCGATAATTCCAGACATAAAATGCCCAACATCTATTTTGGTACTAAGTTTAAACTGTTTGGCGAATATTATCAAGAAGTTTTTGAAAACAATACCACTGGCGATGGAACAATTGGAAACACACAAGTGCTAGGATTAGATTTAAGACATTCTTTGCAGTTGAGCAGAGAAATTGTATGGGTAAACAGATTGGCTTCTAGTGCTTCATTTGGTAACGAAAAATTGATTTACTACATGGGGAGTGTTGACGAGTGGATTCCTTTAGGAAGTCAAAACAGGTTTATTAATCAGGAAGATATTGATTTTACTAAAAACTACCGTTACCAAGCATTGGCAGCTAACTTAAGAGGTTTTCCTCAAAATATTAGAAGAGGATCAAACTTTGCGGTAATTAATAGTGAGCTGAGGGTCCCTGTATTTAAATATTTCATTAGAAGACCAATACGTTCTAAATTTATAGAAAACTTTCAGTTAATAGCTTTTGCAGATGCAGGAAGTGCGTGGGATGGTGTAAATCCATGGGATAAGGAAAACAGAATTAACAAAGATATAATTGTTGATGGACCGATAAAAGTTACTGTCTTTAAAAATATAGACCCAATAGTAGCAGGTTATGGTTTTGGAATGAGAACAACTTTGTTGGGATATTTTGTAAGAGCAGATTGGGCTTGGGGAGTAGAAAATGGAGTGTCTAACAAAAAACCTATTTTTTATCTTTCACTTAGTTTAGATATTTAAAAAATGAACGAAATTATATCCTTAATAAAACAAAAAGCTGCCAATTATACAGCAGAAGTAATTGCTTTAAGAAGACATTTACATCAACACCCAGAACTTTCTTTTAATGAGTACAATACAGCTGAATTTATTTGTCAAAAATTAACAGAATATAAAGTTGAGTTTCAAAAAGGAATGGTAAAAACTGGTGTAGTAGCTCTAATAAAAGGAAAGCATCCTGATAAAAAAGTAATTGCCTTAAGAGGAGATATTGATGCGCTTCCCATACAAGAAGAAAATGAAGTAGCTTATTGTTCTAAAAATGTAGGCGTGATGCATGCTTGTGGACATGATGTTCATACTGCTTCCTTATTAGGAGTTATAAAAATTTTATCAGAGCTTACCGATAAATTTGAAGGGACAATAAAATGTATCTTTCAACCTGGTGAAGAGAAATTGCCTGGAGGTGCTTCTTTAATGATAAAAGAGGGTGTGCTTAAAAACCCTAGTCCGACCGCTATTTTTGGACAACATGTTTATCCCCAATTAACTGCCGGAAAAGTTGGTTTTCGTAAGGGAATGTACATGGCTTCTACCGATGAATTGTATTTAACGGTTATTGGTAAAGGCGGACATGCAGCTTTGCCTCATTTAAATATAGACCCGATAATGATAGTGGTTCAAACACTTGTTGCACTTCAGCAAGTAGTAAGTAGAGGAGCAAACCCAATTATTCCTTCGGTGCTTTCTTTTGGGAAAATACAAGCCAATGGAGCTACCAATGTAATTCCCGACAAAGTTTATTTAGAAGGAACTTTTAGAACGATGAATGAGGAATGGAGAAAAGCAGCTCATGAAAAAATAACGACCATAGCTGAACAAACAGCAATAGCAATGGGAGGGAAGTGTGAAGTAGAAATTAGAAAAGGCTATCCTTTTTTGGTAAATGATGAAGAGCTTACCACAAAAGCACAAGAAGCTGCCGAACTTTTTTTAGGAAAAGATAATGTGGTGGACTTAGATGTAAGAATGACAGCAGAAGATTTTGCTTATTATTCGCAAGAAATGCCGGCTTGTTTTTACCGCTTAGGTACTGCTTTTAAAGATAAACCCAATTCTGGTCTGCATACACCTACTTTTAATATTGATGAAGCTGCTATAGAAACAAGTATAGGTTTAATGAGCTGGTTAGCGATTAATGAGTTGGTAGATTAAATCGCCTTTAAACTCAAATCCAAGCTATTAATTTGGTGGGTTAATGCTCCCACAGAAATAAAATCTACTCCACAAGCAGCATACGCTCTAATAGTAGTTTCGTTAATACCTCCGGAAGCTTCCGTTTTATATTTTCCGTTAATCTTTTTTACAGCAGTTCGCATGTCTTCAAAAGAGAAATTATCCAACATAATAATATCCACATGGCCTACGGCTAAAATTTCATCCAATTCGGTTAAATTACGAGCTTCAATTTCTATTTTTAAGTCTAAGCCGTTTTCTTTAAGATAGGCATTGGTTTTGTTAATAGCCGCTTTAATACCACCTGCAAAATCAATGTGGTTATCTTTAATCATAATCATATCGTACAACCCCATTCGGTGATTTTGTCCACCACCAATTTTTACTGCCATTTTCTCGATTAAACGTAAGCCGGGAGTAGTTTTTCTGGTATCCAATACCTTGGTGTTAAAACCTTCAATTAGTTGTATGTAATGATTGGTTTTAGTAGCTATTCCACTCATGCGTTGCATAAAGTTTAACACAATACGCTCAGCTTTTAATATAGATTGATTGCTACCTTCAATAGTAAAAGCGATATCTCCTGGAGTAATCAAATCTCCATCTTTTAATAAAGGATTAAAAACTAAATTTTTATCAATTCGTTGGAAAACCATGTTAGCCACGTCCATTCCGGCTAATACGCCTTTTTCTTTTACTAAAAGTTGAGCTTTCCCAATAGCATCGGCAGGAATACAAGATAAAGAAGTATGGTCACCACTACCAATATCTTCGGCAATAGCCATTTCAATTAAGTTATTAATATCCATTAAGGTAAACTGTTTAGATTTTTTTATTCGTCAGATTCAATTCTTAATTCAAGAATTACAATATTGTTTCCATTTTCTTGATAAAGAATGTAGGTTCTAAAAACACCGTTAGCCGTAATTAGATTACCAATAGAATATAAAGTGTTGTTTTTAGACTCGCCATCATGAACCACTTTAAAATCGCTGGGTTTGTTAGCAGTAAAGAAGTTTTTAAGAATAATTTCAGCTTGAGCTTTGCTAAAAACACCTTCATTTTTAGGGAGGGTTAAATCAACCGTATTGTTAAAAAAACTTGCTATGGAAGCAGCGTTACCATTTTTTAAGGCTTTTGCAATATTTTCGTTGATAATAGGGTTTACAAATGCTGTAAGAGCAACAAATAAGGTGATAATAAGTAATGATTTTTTCATCAGTTGTTTCATGTGTTTTTGTTTTTCGAGAGTCAGCAAAAACTAAGCCATTAAGCCATAGCTATATTTTATAGAAACAAATGTAAATTAATTTTTTAATTTAGCCTCATGAAGATTAAATTAATTGCAATTGGCAAAACAGATGAAGCTTATTTAAAAGAAGGTATAGACAAGTATTTGGGGAGGTTAAAGCATTATATTCAATTTGAATTTATTATTGTAAATGATGTGAAATTGGGTAAAAAAAGTAATGTTGAAGTCCAAAAAGAATTAGAGGGCAAGGCTATTTTAGAAAAAATTACTACTAATGAAGTCGTTATTTTATTGGATGAGAATGGAAATGAATTTAATTCTGTAGGATTTTCAAACTTTATGCAAAAAGCACTAAATGCAGGTACTAATGTGGTTTTTGTAATTGGTGGATCTTATGGTTTTTCAGCAGCCATGTATCAACGTGCAAGTGCTAAAATTGCCTTATCTAAACTTACTTTTTCGCATCAAATGGTAAGGTTGTTTTTTGTAGAACAATTGTACAGGGCTTTTACTATAATTAATGGTGAAAAATACCATCATGTTTAGGATTTAAATAAATTAAGTCCCACAAAAAGTTTTATAGCCATTATCGCCATCAGGTGGAGGCGTTTGCAAGTGTTTATAGTTGGCTTGTGTTTGGTAAGGTGTTTTACCTGTTTTTAGTAAGTCATTAAAGAGTGTAGTATCTTCTTGAAGACAAACATCGTCTAAGGCTTTTTCTACCAAATGGTTGCGAGGTATAAACTCTGGATTGTGCTGCTGCATAGTGTTAAAAGCAGAAGCTAGACTAATGTTGTTTGCTTTTAATACGTCTTCCCAACGTTGATACCATTGAGCAAAATCGGGAGCAGTATATTTTTCATCTGTTTGTTGGTGGTAATTAGCAATTGCTAAATAAGTGTTGGTATAATCAGCTTGGTTGTTTTGCATCCAGCTTAATAAATCTTCTATTAGTTGTTTTTCATTGTCGGCAACACTTGTAAAACCTAACTTAAGCCCGTTCATCTGCCACCATTTTTCTTGGTAAATAGCAGGGAAACTATTAATAACCTCTTGAGCCATTCCTACTGCTTTGTCAGCATCTTTATCTATCAAAGGAATTAAAGCTTCTGCTAAGCAAACCAAGTTCCATTGTACTATTCCCGGTTGTTTGCCAAAAGCATATCTGCCCTGTACATCTATAGAACTAAAAACAGTATCGGGATGGTAATTGTTCATAAAAGCACATGGACCATAATCAAAAGTTTCTCCAGCAATAGACATGTTGTCCGTATTCATTACGCCATGTATAAATCCTACTCTCAGCCAATTTATTACTAAGTCCATTTGTTTGTTCATTACTACTTTTAGCAATGCTAAAGGTGGGTTAGCATTTTCAGCTAATTCAGGATAATGACGTTTGATAACGTAATTGGTAAATTCTTGCAAGGTGGCAACATCCAAAAAATTACTGATGTATTCAAAAGTCCCCACACGAATATGACTCGACATTACACGAGTAAGCACAGCTCCTTCGTGCACTTCCTCACGATAAACTTTTTCTCCTGTACTTACTACTGCCATACTTCTAGATGTAGTAACGCCCAAATGATGCATGGCTTCACTTATTAAAAATTCTCTTAACATCGAGCGAAGTGTAGCTTTTCCATCACCTCTTCGAGAATAAGCTGTTTGTCCTGAGCCTTTAAGTTGAATGTCGAATAGTTTATTGCTGGGAGTAAGGTGTTCTCCTAAAAGAATAGCTCTGCCATCGCCCAACATAGTAAAATGCCCAAATTGATGTCCAGCATAAGCCTGAGTAATAGGTGCTGCTCCAATAGGTAAAATATTTCCTGAAAACAATTGAGCCTTGTCATTTTCGCTAACAGCAGAAAAATCTAAACCAAGTGTTTCAGCAAGTTCATCATTAAAATAAACCATTTTAGGGTTTGGAACGGCAGCAGGTAGTTGTTTCGCAAACAATTTTTCTGAAAGCTGAGCATAGGAATTGTTAAAATTCCAACCGATATATTGTTGTTTAGTCATTTGTTAAAGGTCGTTTTCACATGTGTCATTATTTTCCCAACAGCTTAAATTATAACTAGTTGTTTCGGCAATGCCAATAAGGGCTTCTCGGGTTAAAAATGCCTGATGTCCTGTAATAATTACATTGGGAAAAGAACGCAATCGACTGTAAATCGGGTCTTTTAAAACACTATTTCTATGGTCGTTAAAAAACAATCCTTTTTCTTTTTCATACACATCTAAACACGCTCCACCCAAATGCTCGTTTTCTATGCTTTCAATAAGTGCGTTGGTGTTAATAACAGCACCTCTGGCAGTATTAATCAGTATGCTGCCTTTTTTCATACTAGCAAATTCTTTTTTATCTAATAGGTAATGTGTTTTTTCGTTTAACGGACAATTTAAAGAAACGACATCGCTGTTTTTTAAGAGTATTTCTAAAGTGGTATAATCCATATTAATTTCTTCTGCAGAAGGGTTTTTTACAGGGTCGTAAGCCAATAGTTTGCAACCAAAACCATTCATTATTTTGGCAAAAGCAAAACCAATTTTTCCGGTACCAATAATGCCAATCGTTTTATTGTATAGGTCGAAGCCAACAAGTGTATCGAATCTAAAATCTTGCAGTTGGATAAGACTCTCTGCTTTATGTAATTTACGATTGAGTGCCAACAGTAAGGCTACACCATGTTCTGCAATAGCATAAGGAGAATATTCAGGTACGTTTGCTACTTTTATTCCTATTTCGTGTGCTTTTTGCAGGTCAACATGATCGTAACCCACAGAACGAAGCGTAATGTACTTAACTTGGTATTCAGCAAGTTTTCCAATGACTTCTGCATTAGCGTTATCGCTAGAAAATAGAGCAACAGCATCATAACCTTTAGCCATTTCTACTGTATTTTCATTTAGTGGTGCTTCTGTGAAACTAAAATGATGTTTGTTTTTAGCTGCTTCTTCTAAAAAAGGTTGGTCAAAACCATGTGTACTATAAGCTAATACCTTCATATTTTTTAAGGATAAGATTTATGAAAATCAAAAATAAGGTTTAAAATTAAGCTTATCTAAATATGAATAATATCTTTATTTAAACATACAACAAAACCATTAGGTAGGAGCTACGTTTATAGTGTTGTTTTGTTTTGAACAACTATTTGTTTTAGTGGTTTTTAAATAGTCTGATTTAAACTTATTTATAGGTTTTTTTTGAAAACTAGTATTGCCTTTTTTTCTAAAAAAATAGGTGTAAATTTTATAGAAAAGACCAATTAAAATAACAAAGCAATTTCTAATTTTATTAGTATAAGCAATATCAAAATCAATGTCAACATCATCTTTATAGTTGTTATTAATAATATAATGAGTTGGCTCGCTTCCATCACTAAATAAAGGATGAAAAATGCGGTAGGTAAAATCAAGAATAGTTTCAAGTTTTGATTCAAAATAATCAAGTTGTTGGACATTATTATTTAAGTTAATGGTGTTATTTTTAAGTTTGTTTGCATAAAAACTATTGCTGATATATGTTGAATTTTTCATAACTGAATTATTTTTAAGCAAATAAACAAAGAGTATTAGCGTTTATTTTTAAGTTTAAGTAGAAATGTTTCTTAAATAAAAAATTAAGTTTTTAAGTTTGCATAACTTAAATTTAAGTTATATTTTTAAGCTCTCAAAATAGTATTATGCAGCGATATACTTTTTTACAACATCCATTTTATTATTTCTTGCTTCATTCGAGGCAAGTAATTAGTGGTTTGGATAAATGTGTAGCTGTATTTTACGATAGCAATCAAAATCATCCTACGGCAGTATTATTTGATGGAGAACTATCTCATTATAAGATGGAAGACCCAGTATTTTTACAAGAATTAAGAACTGCTGGGAAGCAAGCTAATTGGATTAAGCCTGAACATGTTTCGTTTGAAACAAAGCAGAATAAAGAAGATCAACTTACATTTATGGATGAAGAAAAAAGCTCCGTACTTGAGCTTAGGTTTAAAAATCCTGATGATGGATATTTTGATGTGTTGTATTTGTATTTTAAAAATAGTATTGCAAATTTTAAACTAACTAATAGCGACCAAGCAATGGCGGTTACTATTAAAGAAGTTATTCAGAATTTGTTATACAACCAGCTTACGCTTCAGTTTAAAGCCAATTATACCAATAAACAAATTCATAAAAAAATTGCAGAAAGTGTTGATTTAACTGAAATGCAAAATAAAATTAAACGTTTAGAGGAAAATAAGTTTAATCATTTTAAAAATACATATAACTATATTTTACAACAACTTGTATTAAGTGAGACAACCGATTTTGCTTTGTCTGATACAGCAATTGAAAAACTTAACCATCTAAACCTTTCGCTTGAAGAGCTTAGTAATGTATTGGTTCATTCGTTAGAAATTATAATCAATAAGTATGGTTACAAAAAATTTTATGAAATTTCTGATTACGATATCGTTATTCCCAAAAACACTTCTGTTATTGAAACTACTGTTAGACAACAACTGCTAGATAAAACTGCTCAGTTTTTGGATAGGTACGAGCAAGCTGCTACAAGATTACTTGCAAAAAATGAAAAAATTACAGGACCAAATATAGGAGAGGCTTGTCAGCCACCAATTTCTGCAGCAGCAATTTCTGATATTCTTAAAAAGCATCAGCATAAAATAGTACAACTTTTACAAGAACATCCAGAAAAATGGGAAAACATAAGAAGTTATTTCCGTCCGATTGCTACTTTATCAAAATCAATAACTTTTAATGAAATTAAAAGAGGAGCTTAATTTAGTAGTAATCAATTCGCATTAATCATCTTTAAATAGTGTTTTATTTGTAAGATAAGTTGATCGATAGATTTGTTTTCTTTTAAGGCAATGGTTAAATCACAAGCTTCATCTCTGTAATCGCCACAAGCACCCACTTTAAAACGTGCAACAGAAAGTGTAGTAATGTACTTATTTGGAAAACAATCGGACATGGTAAGGTCAATTAAAATCTGAAAAGGAGTGGCAATAAATTTATCTACTTCATTTCCTTTGGGAATCATTAATCTTGAAAGATTATTGTTGTCGAAATAACGATAGTGTAGGTGAGGAGACATTACTTCAGACCCTTTTTTAGTATTGATGTAGCCAAGAGTGGCCACTTTTTTTCTTTCTTCAATAAGGTAATTGGTTAATTTCTTTACCGCTTCGTACTCCATTCTGTTAGTAGCATCATAGATAATTCCTATTTCTGTGGCTTTATCCAAACCAATAGCCCTAACTTTTCTTAAGCTGTTTTTTTTCTTCTTTTTAAGTAAGAACTGTGCTATATTGAGTTTTAATTTTTTTAGCATTGCAAAAAGCAGCATTTATTTTTTACCTCTAACGTGTTTTTCTACTTCATCCCACATTTCGTTAGGGATGGCATCAAAACTATTGAATTCTCCTGCATTGTAAATCCATTCGCCACCATCTATAGTTACTACTTCGCCATTTATATAAGCAGAAAAATCTGACATTAAATAAGCTGCTAAGTTAGCTAGTTCTTGGTGTTCGCCAAATCGTTTTAGAGGAATTCTTTTTAGCGGGTCTATATTTTTTGCAACAGCATCTGGAAACAAACGACTAAAAGCACCTTGCGTAGGAAATGGTCCTGGAGCAATAGCATTATTTTTAATGCCATATTTTGCCCATTCTGAAGCTAAAGAACGTGTAAGTGCTAACACTCCTGCTTTGGCACAAGCCGATGGTACAACATAGCCTGAGCCTGTCCAGCTGTAAGTAGTTACAATATTTACTACATTTCCTTTGATTTTGTTGGCTATCCAGTATTTTCCTAACGCCAAACTACAATTGTAACTCCCTTTTAAAACAATATCTGTAATTACATCAAATGCTTTGTGAGATAGTCTTTCCGTAGGACTAATAAAGTTTCCGGCAGCATTGTTTACCAATCCGTTTATAGCACCAAATTTTTCTATACCTAAGTTAATTACTTTTTCAACTTGTGCATAATCTCTAACATCACAAACGTAACCAACAATATTGTCTTTTTTAGTTAAGGTTTTTAGCTCTTCAACGGTACTGTTAATCACTTCTTCCTTTCGAGAAGCTATAATAATATTGGCTCCTAATTCTAAAAAATATGTTGCCATACTTTTTCCTAAACCAGTTCCACCACCGGTAATTAAAATAGTTTTACTTTTTAGTTCATCATTTTTAAACATTTTATCGGTGTAGTTCATTTTTTTTATTTTTTTATAAGTTTATATTAAGCAACTGCTTTTTCTATTTGTTTAATTATATTTTCAGCTTTATTGTAAACTTCTTGTTCTGATACAGGGACAGGAGCAAAACGAGCCATATCACACAAATCAATGGTTTCTATTAATGAGTTGATGATGTTTTCATCTACATCTTTAGCGGTAAGTGAAGATTTTATGTTTTCTTGAGTTAAATCTGCAACAGCTATGTTTAATTTATCGCCAAGATAGCCAAATAAAGCTTTAGAAGTTGCTTCGTAAAAAGCATTTTTATCGTTTGCTGCCAAGCTTTTTTTAGCCGTTGACAATAGTTTAGAGGCTAATTTACCTGCTTTTCGGCTCTTAACTCTGGCAATATCACTGTTGGCTGCTCTAGTTTTGTTTCTTAAAATAAATGCGATAATAAAAAGTAGTGGAGCTAGTAGGAGTAGAGCATAAAATTTCCATGTGTTGTATAAATTGTTTGCATTTAATACAAATTGAGGTGTATCAGTATGGATGTATCGAATATCTTCACCGAGAATTTTAATGTTTTCTTTCCCCGCTGCGGTATAGGTTACGTTATTTTCTGTACCATCGCCTTTGTTTATTTTCAACACAATAGGGTTGGAGCTAATGGTTTCGTATTTCTTTGATGAAGGATTAAAATAAGAGAAAGTAATAGGTTCTATGGTGAAATTTCCTTGATAGCGAGGAATAACTAAATAGTTATATTCTTTACTTCCTGAAACCCCGTTATTACCAGTTTTGGTATTGTCGGTTACTTTTGGGTCGTAAATTTCAAATTCTTTTGGGAAGTTAATTTGTGGATTATCAATTAAAGGCAAATTACCAGTTCCGCTAATTGTTACTTTTATGTTTATTGCTTCGTTGGCCTTAACTTCTGTAGCAGAAACATCTGTAGTCATTTTTAACTGACCAACTGCATTAACAAAACCATCGGGTTTAGGAGTGGGATGAGGAAGCACTTTAATTTTAATAGGTTTACTTTTCACGATGTGTTCTTCTTCAACTACTTGTCCAAAAAATTGGTCGAAAATACTTTGTCCGCCACTCACTCTTTTTTGAGTGATGAAACGCATTTCTAGCGGGTCTATTTCCAGCTCTCCCGAACGTTGTGGGAACAATACAATTTTTCTGATGGTAGCAATGTTCCAACGCTCTCCGTTAATTATTTCTTGTGTCCATTGGGCTTGTCCTATATTAATTTCTTGACTCCAAAAACCGTTTAAATCGGCATTTTTAACCATTTCATTAGCGGCAATATTTATTTTAGTAAAAAGCTGATAAGTGGCTACTAAATGTTCTCCCTGATAAACAGTGGTTTTATTTACACTAGATTTAATAAATAAGTTGCCAGAACCTTTAGTTATAGAAGTGTTATTACTATTAGGATTGTTTTGAACATTAGCTCCTTTGCTAACATTAATCTCTATGGTATTTGATTGGTATGCTTTACCATTAACAACTACAACAGCAGGAGGTATGGTAAAACTTCCTTCGTTTACAGCCATCAAAATATAGCTATAAGATATGTTAGCACTTGTTTTACCATTTACCCAGCTCATGCTAGTAGATTGATTTGGCCCAGAAAGTACTCTAAAATTAGATAGTTTAGGAGGGGTAAAATTTTCTATATTGGAATTTACTTTAAACTCAATTTTAAAACGGTCACCGGTAGCCACATCATAATGACTGGCTGCTGCAGTAAAATTTATATCCTGAGCAACAGCTATTATTCCTGAGCTTGTGAAAGCTAGTAGCAAAAGTAGGTATGTTGTAATTCGTTTCATTTATTCTTTAATTTCTAATCTCTAATTTATTGCGATGGGCTTTACCCATACGCTATTAAATATCGCTCC